>NZ_JBFOCK010000011.1:0-12448 GCF_040907765.1 Aeromonas sp. s9 | reverse complement strand
TCAAGCAATACATTCAAAACCAGCGGGGCTGACGCCCCGGCGAAATTCCCCTCCCACCTACGTCGGAGGGAGTCCCCTTTCGCATTTAAGATGGCTGCAAGCAGCAGGTTATCTCGCTGTCGTCGCGTCACGGGACAACCTCGATGCGGATCACCTGCCAGACCATGTTGTTGTGGATGGCGGACACATCCATGTCGGGATGGGCCGAGAGGGGGACCAGCAGCCAGAGCGGCCCTTTATTGCGACGGGTGAGCGGTTTGTCATCCTGGTAACGCACCAGGGTCAGCGGCACCTTGGCAAACAGGGAGAGATCGACCCGCTGCTGGTAGCCATTGAGTGCGGCAACATCGATGGCGCTGGCACTATCCACCTGCTGCTGCGCCAGCACGCTCTTCAGGGTCGGTCCACGATAGCGGTGAGTGCCGAGGGTCCAGGGCGTCGCCGTCTCGAACTCTACTTGTGGCAAGGCTGCCAACGCCGCCTCATCCAGGGTGATTTCCCGCTTGTCCGGCAGGATCAGTTGCAATAGCGAAGAGGAGGAAGCCTGGGTACCGAACGAGAAAAGCACCAGCAGGAGCGAGGCCATCCCGCGCGTTGGAAAGTTCATGACATGTTGTGCCAACTGCATCTTGAAGTTAGGAGCCAGTGTGGCGATTTCAGTGGGTCAATGCAACTGTGTGAAAAATCAATAATTAGGGGCCCCGCATCTCCATCCAGTTATGGCCCTCGACGGAGAGAGGCTGATGCACTCCGCAACTTTGCAGGAGTTCATCCACAAAAGCGGGCACCAGCAAGGAAGCCGGACCATAACGTTTTTCATCAAACTGGCTGCCCACTTCGCTCGGCTCCAGATTGAGCTCCACCGTATGGGCACCGTTCAGGCCGGCCTCATGGACGAATCCGGCGGCAGGGTAGACCGCCCCGGAGGTCCCGATGGAGATGAAGAGATCGCACTGAGCCAGGGCCGAGTAGATGCGGTCAAGTCCGAGGGGCATCTCCCCGAACCAGACCACATGGGGGCGCAGCGGGTGGGGAAACTGGCAGCAGGAACACAGCTCTTCCTGATGGAGATCCCCGCGCCACTCGATCACCTGACCAGAGCCCGGGCAGCGGGCCTTGAGCAACTCGCCGTGCATGTGGATGAGGTTCTTGCTGCCGGCACTCTCGTGCAGGTTGTCGATGTTCTGGGTGACCAAGGTGACGCGCCCCGGCAGCAGGCGCTCCAGACGGGCCAATGCATAGTGGGCCGGATTGGGGTGGATCTCGGCGCGCTGCAACTGATGGCGCCGTGCATTGTAGAAACGTTGTACCAGTTCGGGATCCCGCGCATAGCCTTCAGGGGTGGCCACGTCCTCCACCATGTGCTCTTCCCACAGGCCATCACAGGCCCGGAAGGTCTTGATACCGGATTCGGCCGAGATGCCGGCACCGGTGAGGATCACGATATGTTTGGCTGACTGCACCATGGTTGTTCTCCTCCAACGGGTAACAGGCTGACCTTAGCACAGGAGCAAGAGGCGGCCCATTCGCCCTTGGTCTTAGGCCGATGGGAACACAAAGCTCGCCATGGGCGCGAGATCCAGCCTGGCAAAGACCATCTCCTGTCCTGTCACCAGGGTAAGTGGCAACCCGAGCCCCTTGAGCAGAGCCAGCATGGGGCGATTCTGGCCGAGCACTTCCGCCGTCCACTCCCGGATCCCCTCCCCGTATGCCAGCCGCGCAAGCGCCAGCAGGATGCGACGCCCGGCGCCGCGATGCTGAAAATGATCCGCGACGATGCAGGAGAACTCGGCCCTGTCCGGGTGCAGGCGCCGGCGAACGGACTGGGCCATGGCAAGCGGCGCCCCCTGCTCGTCGGTCAGCAGCAATCCTATCTGGGGTTCTCTGGGGTAGTCGAGAAAGAAGGCGAGCTGCTCGGCCGTCGCAGGCTGCTTGGCCCGCATGAAGCGCAAATAGACGCTCTGCTCGCTCAGGGCGTCATAAGCCGCGCTTATTCGCTTCGGGTCGCTGCCCGCCAGCTCCTGCAAGCGGCAAGTCAACCCCCCCACCACCATCGTCATCGGCAGGGCGGCCCGTGAGGCGGGAGCCGTCCAACCCGACATTCCCTGCCACAAGCGCGGCTCATCGAGCGGCCAGCAAAGATAGCGAGCCATTTACCAGCGCCCTGCCACGCCGCGATCCTGCCACTGGGCGGCATCCTGCAGGTTGAAGGGGTCGTCGAGGTAGAGCGCGATGCCAAGCTCCCGGGAGCGCTGGATGAAGCGGGCCAGCAAGGAGTCGGCAGCCATCGCCTCCAGTTCGGGCAGCAGGTGTTGCCCGAGCAGCAAGGATTGCAACGGCAGACGCTCGATGAGATCAAACGGCAGGTGCTGGGCATGATCGAGCAGCAGTGCGAGTCTGGCCCCCGCGAGGCTCGCCTGCAGCACCAGGGCGAAACGGTCCGCCTGGCTCAGCAGGTGATCCCGTCGGTGGATGACCAGGGTGAGTTCGCTTGCTTCTCGTCCATGCTGCTCGAGCCAGAGCTTGAGCGGCTCCCAGTGAGGGGAAAGACCGCTCAGGCTCAGCCAGATCGGCAGCGTGCAGGAGGCCGCATCTGCCAGCAGCCCAAGCTGTCCTCTCGCCTCTCCCTGCCAGCTACGCACGGTGCGCTTGAGCCCGCCCAGCCTGCGCTGACGCTGGGGGCCAAGATAGAGCATCTTGAGCAGACGCAGCAGATCGTCGCTTTGCAGCGGCTTGGCCAGGGCGGCCAGCACGTTGAAACCCGCATCGTGCAGGAGACGCCGGGCGCCGTCTATCAGGGTCTGATCATGAGCGGAGAGCAGGATGATGGGCAGACCGCTGTGGCGATACTGGGGATGGCTCATCAGCAGGCTGATGGCATCCTGCTCCGCCAGGCTGAGATCACAGATAAGCAATCTCACGCCCCCCTCTTCCAGCGCCTTGAGGCACCCTTCGCCATCCTGAACCCAGTGGCAGGGCAACCCCAGTCCCTGGATCTCCTGCTGAATACAGGCTCCCTGGAAGGGGTGATCTTCGAGCAGCAGGATCTGGCACTGGGCGAGCCAGGCACGCCACCCCTGCTCCCGTGCCTGCAACCCCTCGAGCCAGGGATCGCTGAGGCGATAGATCCCCGCCCCGGGAGCCAACAGATGAGGCAGATAGTCGGCCCCCTGATGAGAGGCAGGATCAAACAGGGCGATGGCCCCGGCGGCAAACAGCCCTTCCCATTGCCAGCCGGCATCGGGTCGGGTGCGGTGCAGATTGGCATAGGCCGGCAGGCCCGCCCCCTTGACCGCCTGATGGGAGACAGCGTCCAGGGCATAGACGCTGACCGGGTAAAACGTTGGCTCCTGGCTGTCATCAGACTCCAGCAAGGCCATCAACTCTTCATCTGTGATGATCATGTCATGCTCTCTCGCCCAGTTGTCGGCAGACCTCTTCCACGCTCTGCCTCAAGGCGGCTGCAAGGGGATGTCCGGGGGCCTCCTGCCAACGGTCGATCACCTCTACCAGGGGGGTAGCCCCCACCATTTTGGCGGCCCCCTTCATCTTGTGTAAAGCCGTATTGAGGGCCTTCTCGTCCCCTTGTGTGACACACCGCTCAATGTCGGCCAGATCCTGGTGAACCGATGCCAGATAGATGTCAATGAGGGCCGGGCTGAGGGAGACGGGCAGGGAAAGGGCTGCCGTTGGCTGCGGTGCCTTCCCCCCTTCATGGGGGCCAAAGACGGTACGAAGCAATACAGCCAGATCCCTGAGCAAGACGGGTTTGTCCAGATGGCCCTGACAGCCGCATTCCGCCAGTCGCTGCGCCGCCGGCTCGCTAAGATCCGCGGTGATCACGTAGACGGGTAGATGCTGCCAGCGTTCATCGGCGTGCAATTGCCTGCAGAGCTCGGCGCCGTCCATCACCGGCATCTGCAGATCCGTCAGCACCAGATCCACCGACTCCGATTGCAGGATCTCCAGTGCCAGACGGCCATTGGCCGCGCTCAATACCCGGGCCCCCAGCTGACCCAGCTGCATGCTGATCAGCATTCTGTTCACCTCGTAATCTTCCACCAGCAGCACCCGCCTGCCTGCCCCCGGCAGGTCCGTGATCTCCTCGGCGCCACGGACGAGTCTAGGCTGCAGCAGGCTGACCACGGAGCCCGGGATCCAGGGTTCCCCCTGCCAGTACCAGGCGCGCAAGCCCCCATCGTCCTGCATGGCCCCAAGGCAAGGTGCCGCCGGATCCTCGGCCACGCCAAACTCTGCGAGCCAGGCCCGCATATATTCGAGCTCCTCGGGCAACAGTTGCAGGGAGACCGTCTTGACGCGCGGTTGCCAGGGCGCCTTCTCCTGCGCATGCCTGAGGGGCAACGAGCAGAGGAAACGGCTACCCCCGCGAGCCAGAGGCTCGACCCGGATCTCGCCCCCCATCTGCTCCATCAACTGGCGGCAGATGGCTAGCCCAAGCCCGGTTCCCTGGGCTCTGGGCTGGCCAGGCTCCTCCCCTTGTTCGAAGGGCAGGAACAACCGGGGCAACAGCTCGGCACTGATCCCGGGCCCCTCGTCGTCTACCCCGCACACAATCCACTCCCCTTGTCGCCGGGCCCAGAGCACCACCTCTCCCCGCTCGCTGAACTTGATGGCGTTGGAGAGCAGGTTGTGCAGCACCTGTTGCACCCGGTGGGGATCGAGTTCCATCAAGGCGGGCAGCGCCGGGTCGAGCGCCAGGCGCAGTTGCAGATGGCGGGATCGCGCCTTGGACCAGTGCACCGCCGCCACGTGCTCGCACAGCTCCACCAGATCCGTGGGCTGTACGGAGAGGCGCAACTGACGCGTCTCGTTGCGGCTGAAGTCGAGCACATCGTTGAGCAGTCCGAGCAGTTCATTGCCCGCCTGTCTGACATGGGCCAGAGCCGAGGCCTGCTCTGCATTGAGTCCGGTCTGCTCGAGCCACTCCAGCAAGCCGAGCATGGCGTTCATGGGGGTGCGGATCTCGTGGCTCACGGCGGCCAGGAAGCGTCCCTTGGCAAGCACGGCCTGCTGGGCCTGCTCGTGGGAAAGCTGCAGGGAGTGCTCCTGCTCCACCCTGGCCGTCACATCCTGCACCACCCCGTAGATCCGCCACCCCTCCCCCTGACGGCGCCCCCTGCCGGAAAATTGCAGCCAGCGAGTTCCCTTGGCGGGGTGCTGATAGCGCAGCAGATGGGAGAAAGGTCGCCCGGCTTGCAGCATGGCCAGCATGGGGGCTCGCATCTCGCGCCTGTCCTGGTGGGAGATGCGAGTCAGGGTCTCGTTGGGATTGACCCGGATCTGCTGGCTCGCCAGCCCCAGCAGTTCGTGACTGCCCCGGCTCACAAACTCCACCCGGGTGATGGCTCCCCCCAGCAGGGTGAATTGCAGCACCACACCGGGCACCGTATTGGTGAGGGCGCGCAGGCGCCGCTCTGCCTGACGCAGCAGGCGGGTACGCTCGCGCAGGGCGCTGATGTCGGAGAGGGCGATAAGATCCCCTGCCGGTGCCTGGGGGCCCAGTCGCAAGGGGAGCTGGGCATAGGAGTAGACCTGCTCGTGCAGCGCCAGCTCCCCTTCGGCGCCCTGCAACTGTGGCGCGGGCAGCACCAGATCGGCGGCGTAGCGCGCCTCCATGCGCTTGGCCCGCTTGTTGCGCTTGATCACCTCCCCATTGTCATTGCGCAAGAACACGGGCACGGGGAGCGCCTGGAAGAGAGACTCCCTGAACTTGCTTTCCAGCGCCAGCGCCTGCTCTACCTTGTGACGCTCGCGGGCCTCCTGGGCCAGTTGCTGGCGGGAACGCCAGACTGACCAGATCACCGCCATGCTGATCAGCAGTGCCAGCAACACGGAGCCAAGCCAGAAACCGTAGCTGACCCCTTCCTGCTGGTTGACCACCAGGCGACGCCAGCGTTGCACCAGCTCGTCCACCTGCTGATCATTGAGGGTCATCAGGCTCTGATCCAGCACCCCTGCCAGGCTGGTCTGTTCCGGCCGGATGGCAAAACCGAGGCCGAAACGCTCCGGCAATTCGGTGATGGTCAGCTCGCTCAACTGGTTGTTTCGAATGGGATATTGGAGCTGGTACAACTCCGCCAGCATGGCCTGGGCATCCCCATGCCGCACCGCCGCCAATCCCTGCAGCAGGTTGTCGGTCACCTCCCACTCATGCTGGCCGAACCGGGCAAGCAGGCCGGGATCATAGAGCATTCTCGGGACCACCACCTTGCCACTGACGTCCGCGAGGGAGGCAGGTCCCCTCTTGCTGCGACTGACCAGAGCATAGCGGCTGGTCGCCACCATCCGGGTGAAGTCGAACTCCTTGTTCAGGGCGGCGGACTCCATCAGCCCGACCATCATGGCGGCATCGCCACTGCGCAGCAATGCCAACGCCTCCTCCCGGCTGGCGGCGGGTACCAGCTCGAAGCGCAGCCCTGTCTGCCGACTCACTTCCCGCAAGACATCCGCACTCCAGCCAATGAGCTCTCCCTGCTGGTTGACACCGCTGTATGGCATGAAGCCGGGATCCGCCACCATCTTGATGGTGTGGGCCTTGCCGACCAGCCAGGCCTGCTCCTTGTCGGTAAAATGCAGAGGATTCACATCCTGCTCACCCTGAGGCAGATACTTGCCCAGATCCCGGTAGAGACTGCCCGGCGGCAAATAGCGGATGGCCGTATCCACCAGCTCCAGCAACTCGGGCTGGTTGCGCATCATCAGCCGGTAACTGATGACCAGATCATCGCTGCGAAGACGGCGAAGGCGCAGCCCTTCATCCGGGAATTCCCGCATCAGGTAGCGCAGTTGCAGATAATCGCCGAGATAGGCGCTGCCCTTGCCGGCCACCAGGGCACCATACCAGTTCTCGGCATCGGTCAGCTGTTGCTGGGATGAACCAGGATAGAGACGCTTCAGGATCTCCTGGGCCTGCCAGATAGGTGACACCAGAAACTGCGCCTGATCGAGCTCACCCCGATAGAGGATGGCGGACTCCGCCTCCATCATGGCCCGGCTCAAGACGGTATCGCTCGAGTTCGACCGGGCAGGCCCGACGTGAGGAATGAGATCGCAGCGCCCGTTCAGCAGATCCTGCGTCATGGCTGCCCAGCTCGGCCGCTTCTCGACATGCACCGGTACCGGCAACAGCTCTGCCAACCGCGTCATGCGATCGATAAGCAGGCCCCCCTCCGCCTCCAGATAGGGAGGACGTTGCAGGGCCGGGTAACAGAAGGTCAGTCCGGTGAGCGAATCGGCATAAGCCTGGGCACCCGGTGACAGCGGGAGTATGGCGGCACGCAGTGGCAAGGCCAGCAGCGCGCCGGACAACAGAAGGATTTTTATCATCGGAATGGAAAAGCCAGGCGATTGCCTGGCTTTTTGTCACTCGTTGGGTTCAACATTTTCTACCCTGGCCTTGAGCTTCTGGCCGGGCCGGAAGGTCACCACGCGACGGGCGCTGATGGGAATATCCTCCCCCGTCTTGGGGTTGCGTCCGGGACGCTGGTTCTTCTCGCGAAGATCGAAGTTACCGAAGCCGGAAATCTTGACCTGTTCGCCACGCTCGAGCGCCTGTCTGATCTCCTCAAAGAAGGCTTCCACCATATCTTTGGCTTCACGCTTGCTCATCCCGAGCTGGGTGAACAGGTGCTCTGCAATGTCGGCTTTGGTAAGCGCCATAGATCAATCCCTCAAGGATGCATTCAACTCTTCACCGAGGGCCCGCACGACATTGTCCACGGTCTCGGCGATCTCTTTCTCCTCCAGGGTGCGCTGGGTGTCTTGCAACACCAGGCTGATGGCCAGGCTCTTCTTGTCCTCTGCCATACCAGCGCCCTGGTATACGTCGAACAAGTTTATTCCAACTAACTGATTTCCGCCAACTTTTTTAATTACTGCCAGAACGTCGCCTGCCAGGATCTGTCTGTCAACCACCACGGCGATGTCGCGACGGTTGGCCGGGAACTTGGATACTTCGGCAGCAACCGGCACCTTGGCCGGCGTCAGTTTGTCCAGCTCCAGCTCGAACATGACAGCGCGGCTCTTGAGCCCCAGCTTCTTCTCGAGGCTCGGATGGATCACGCCGATGTGGCCGATCACGACGCCATTACGCAGAATGGCTGCGCTCTGGCCCGGATGCAGGGCACTGTGCTCGGTGCGCTCGAAGGTGAAGGTAGCCCCTTCGGCAGTCAGATCCAGTACCGCTTCCAGGTCACCCTTCAGATCGAAGAAGTCGACGGGACGGGCCTTGACATCCCAGTGCTCGTCCCCCTGGTTGCCGGTGATGATGCCGGCCAGCATGGGTTCCTGACGGATGCCGTTCTCGGCATTCTCGTCCTTGATGAAACGCAGGCCCTGCTCAAACAGGCGCACGCGTGGCTGCTGACGGTTCTGGTTGTAGACCACCGCCTGCACCAGACCCGGGAACAGAGAGACGCGCATGGCGGACATCTCGACCGAGATCGGGTTCGGCAGCACGATGGCATCGCTCTGCGGGAACAGGGTTTGCTGGGTCTTGGGATCGACGAAGCTGTAGGTGATCGCTTCCTGGAAACCGCGATCAACCAGCAGGTCGCGTACCCGCTTCAGGGTCACCTGCCCTTCAGCCTGCTCCACCATCGCCAGAGAGGCGGCGGGTTTCAGGTTCGGGATGTTGTTGTAGCCGTAGATGCGGGCCACTTCCTCGATGAGGTCTTCCTCGATGGCGATGTCGAAACGCCAGGAGGGAGCCAGCGCGGTCCAGCCGTCAGTATCCACGGTTACCTGCATGCCCAGACGAGTCAGAATTTCGACCACCTGCGCATCCGCCACGCTGATGCCGATCACCTTGTCGAGCTTGGTGCGGCGCAGCTTGATGGGGGCAGCCTTGGGCAAATGGGCATCGGATTTGACTTCGATGACCGGACCCGCTTCACCGCCGCAGATGTCCAGCAGCAGACGGGTGGCACGATCCATCACCTTGGCCTGCAGCTCGGGATCCACCCCGCGCTCGAAGCGGTGGGAAGAATCGGTATGCAGACCGTAGGCACGGGCACGGCCGGTGATGGAGAGCGGCGCGAAGAAGGCGCACTCCAGCAGGATGTCGGTGGTGGTCTCGGAGACACCGGTGCGATCGCCGCCGAAGATGCCGGCCATGCAGGCAGGGCCTTTGGCATCGGCAATCACGAGCGTGGTCTCTTTGAGCTTCACCTCGTTGCCATCGAGCAGGGTCATGGGCTCGTCGGCCTTGGCGCGACGCACCACCAGTTCCCCTTCAAGCGTCGCCAGGTCGAAGGCGTGCATCGGCTGGCCGTATTCCAGCAGCAGGTAGTTGGTGATGTCAACGATGGCGTCGATGGAACGAATACCGCCACGGCGCAGCTTCTCCTGCATCCAGAGCGGGCTCTGGGCGTGCAGGTTCAGCCCCTTGATGACACGGCCGAGATAACGGGGGCAATCTGCCGACGCTTCAACCCGGATCGGGAAGGTTGCATCGATAGTGGCAACAGCCGGCGCCCAGGTCGGCTCGACCACGTCCACGCTGTTGAGCACGCCGATTTCACGGGCAAGACCCGCGATGCCGAGGCAGTCGGCACGGTTCGGGGTCAGATCCACATCGATGCTGACGTCGTTGAGCGCGAGGTATTCACGGATATCGGTCCCGATGGGGGCATCCAGCGGCAGCTCGATGATGCCATCGGCTTCGACGTCGATGCCCAGCTCGCTGAAGGAACAGAGCATGCCGTGGGACGGCTGGCCGCGCAGCTTGGCTTTCTTGATGGTGAAATCACCCGGCAGGGTCGCCCCGACCTTGGCCACGCACACTTTGAGGCCGGCGCGGCAGTTCGGCGCACCGCAGACGATGTCCAGCAGCTCGGCCTCGCCCACATTGACCTTGGTCACCCGCAGCTTGTCGGCGTCCGGGTGCTGGGCGCACTCGACCACTTCACCCACCACCACATTGTTGAACTGGCCGGCTACCGCTTCCACGGCGTCCACTTCCAGACCGGCCATGGTGATCTGCTCGGCCAGTGCATTGTCACTCAACTCGGTGCGGACCCACTCCATCACCCAGGATTTACTGAATTTCATGTTCTCTCGCCCTTACTTGAACTGCTTGAGGAAGCGCAGGTCGTTTTCGAAGAAGGCACGCAGGTCATTGACCCCGTAACGCAGCATGGTCAGGCGCTCAACGCCCATGCCGAAGGCAAAGCCGGAGTATTTTTCCGGATCGATGCCGACCGAACGCAGCACGTTCGGGTGCACCATGCCGCAGCCCAGCACTTCCAGCCACTTGCCGTTTTTGCCCATCACGTCCACTTCGGCGCTCGGCTCGGTGAACGGGAAATAGGAAGGACGGAAGCGAATCGTCAAGTCTTCCTCGAAGTAGTTGCGCAGGAAGTCGTGCAGGATGCCTTTCAACTCGGTGAAGCTGGCATGCTCGTCAACCAGCAGGCCTTCGACCTGGTGGAACATCGGGGTGTGGGTCATGTCGTAGTCGTTACGATAGACGCGGCCCGGCGCGATGATGCGGATCGGCGGCTGCTGATGTTCCATAGTGCGGATCTGCACACCGGAGGTGTGGGTACGCAGCATCAGATCAGGATCGAAGTAGAAGGTGTCGTGATCGGTACGCGCCGGGTGGTGAGCCGGGATATTCAGCGCATCGAAGTTGTGGAAGCCATCTTCAATCTCGGGACCACGGGCAACCTTGAAGCCCATCTCGCCAAACAGGCGCTCGATGCGCTCGATGGTGCGGGTCACCGGGTGCAGACCGCCATTCTCGATGCGGCGGCCCGGCAGGCTGACGTCGATGGTCTCGGCGGCCAGCTTCTGGTTCAGCACGGCGACTTCGAGGGCTTCACGACGCGCGTTTAGGGCATCCTGAACCTGCTGTTTGGCCTGGTTGATCACGGCGCCCGCTGCGGGACGCTCTTCAGCGGACAGGGCACCCAGTCCCTTCATCTGCTCGGTAAAAAAGCCCTTTTTACCCAGATATTTGACCCGGATTTCGTCGAGGGCGGCGATGTCGCTCACGCCCTCAATTTCGGCCTTGGCCTGGCCGACTACTTCTTCAAGCTGTTGCATGTCTTCCTCGTCACCACTCCCGGAACAGGAGCCTTTAGGCTAAATAAGGTCAAGAGGGGAATAATACAAAAAAAGCCCCTTGGCTGACCATAGTTATGACGGGCTTTTCTCCCTGCAAATCATTTTGTTATATGGATAAAGCCACAAGCCAGATGCAACAGGATTAAGACAAGCGTCGTTTGTTCTAGTTTGTTGGCATATGGAAGGATAAAGCATTCATGAACGTGGCATGCTACCTGCCAACGCTCAAAAATGAGCAACAAAAAAGGAGGCCTGAGCCCCCTTTCCATGTCTAATGAAAACAAAAACCTAGTTAAATATCAATTAGTTACGAATGACAAGAGGGTGCATCAAAAGCCCCGTGGCGACCCTGTTTGGGGAAATTTGTGGACACTTCATCATGCGGCTGGGAGCGGATTCTCCAGCGGGTTGAAGCGCACCGCATCGCTCAGATAGTCCGGTGCGAAGTGGGCATAGGTCATCGTCTGCTGGATATTGTGGTGGCCCAAAATTTTTTGCAGAGCAAGGATGTTGCCTCCGGACATCATGAAGTGTGATGCAAAAGTGTGCCTGAAGACATGCACCGCCTGCCCTGCTGGCAGATCCGGCGCCACGGTCTTGAGCACGTCACGCACCAGCAGATAGTCGAGGTCACGAAACAGCGGGCCCCTGTTCACCCCCCGCCTGGGTGTACGCACCCGTTTGACCGGGTGGGAAGTGGTGCCTGCCGGCACATTTGAGGCCACTAAGGCCGCCGAGGGTTCGGCTTGGGGGGTTGGGGTTAAGACAGGCGACAGCCCGGCACCTTGGAGCTCTGACAATAACTGTACGCTACCGGATCCTGATGCCTTCACAGAGCAGATCATGAGGGAACAATGGGGTTTATCGCCCTTCTCCATTGACCGATTGCGGGGGCCTGCGTCAGATCAGACGGTTTCACCCTCTGGCTGGAGAACGGACAGCAGCAGTCGTGCAGGTCGCTCCCAAGCGAACCAGATTGGATAGCAGATGACCAACCACCAACCGAACTGCACCAGCCGGATGAGTATGCGGTACCGGAAGACGATCCGGACTGGCCGATGCTGGTTGAGCTGTGCGGCAAGGTCTACCAGGCACAAGGTTACGCCGGGGCGCACTGCTGGATCGATATGCTGCCGGAGCCCTATCTGTCTGAGATGTGGCGGATATTGGAAGGGCTGGATACGCAGGAATGGATGCGTAAACAGGACGCATAAATCGAAACATGAAAAGTAAGCAGAGCGTCCGCCACAAAGAGTACCACCACCTAGGGAAGGTGCGAATAAGCGGGGAAATTCTTCTCGGCTGACTCAGTCATTTCATTTCTTCATGTTTGAGCCGATTTTTTCTCCCGTAAATGCCT
>NZ_JBFOCK010000010.1:0-17393 GCF_040907765.1 Aeromonas sp. s9 | reverse complement strand
AGCGCTACGGGCGGGAAGTGAATGTGCCACGTTGCTTGCATGAGGCGCTGGGGCGCCCCATGCAACACGTAATTGGGACATAGCCTTTTTTTATGACCAGAGTGGATGACCGTGGCAGGGAACAGACAGGCGGTGGTGCCTGCCTGTCCGGACTGACTGGCGAGCCCTGGCTCAATTAAAGTTGAGCCAAAGCACCAAAAAACCACCTTGAAGGCCTCTCATGGGGCCTTTTTGTCATTTCAGTCGTGATTTTGCTCACATTTTGTGGTGTTGTCTCACCAGTCGGGCATAATGCCCGCGCAAAAAGCGGATTTGCTCAATTTTATTTGAGTCCGCTTTGAATATCCTTACCCAACGTTGACCGGATGACCCCATGACCGAGGTAGCTCCCTTGCGCGACGCCAGCACACTGACCGATGAAGAGCGCCATCTGATTGCCAGCTTCGAGCCTGCGGTGGCGGCGCTGTCCGCCCTGTTTGGCCCGGGTTGCGAGGTGGTGCTGCACGCCTTTGACAGCCTGCATGCCTCCGTCATCAAGATTGCCAACGGCCACATCACCGGCCGCCAGGAGGGAGCGCCGGTCACCGATTTTGCGCTCGACAAGTTGCACAGTGCCGCCGGCAGCCAGTGGAGCAGCTATTTTTCCCGCACCCGGGAGGGCACCCTGCTGAAGTCCTCGTCCATCACCATCAGCAACCGCGAGGGCAAACCCATCGGCATGCTGTGCGTGAATTTCAGCCTGGACACGCCCCTTGGCAGCCTGCTCGACACCTTTGCCCCGCCCGCAGTGCCCCCTGCCCACGGCACCGAAACCTTCGCCAGCTCGGTGGATGATCTGGTGGCGCAGGTGATCGCCAAGGTGGACAGGGATCCCGGGCTGGGCAGCAACGTGCGCAACAAGGCGATCGTGCACCGGCTCTACGACATGGGCATCTTCGAGATCAAGGATGCCGCCCAACTGGTGGCCGAACTGCTCGGTATCTCCCGCCATACCGTTTACCTGCATATCCGCAATCACAAGGCGGAACTGGCCGAACAACAATGACGAGCCCGCATGCGGGCGACATGAACATGAGACACATCGCAATGAACGCACAATGGACCGACTTTATTACCCTGCTCAAGCGTGAAGTGGTGCCGGCCCTCGGCTGCACCGAGCCCATGTCGGTCGCCCTGGCGGCGGCCAACTGCCGCAAGCTGCTGGGCCAGGTACCGACCCGCACCCGCGTCTGGGTCAGCGGCAATCTGTTCAAGAACGGCATGGGGGTCGGGGTGCCCGGCACCGGCATGATCGGCCTGCCGGTGGCCGCTGCCGTCGGCATCACCGGTGGCAACCCGGATGCCGGGCTGGAGGTGCTCAAGAGCCTCACGCCGGATCAGGTCGAGGCGGCCAAGGGGCTGCTGCCCACCATAGAGGTGGATGTGAAGGATGTGCCCGACGTGCTCTACGCCGAGGTGCTGGCCGAAGTGGAGGGGCACAGCGCCCGGGTGGTGATCTGTACCGACCATACCCGCATCGTGCTGATGGAGAAGGATGGCGAGGTGCTGATGGTGCAGGACAGTGCCCCCGGGGTGCAGATCCAGCCAGCCAAGGCCGGCAAGCCCGCCATGACCCTGAAGGAGATCGTGGCCTTCGCCCTGGAGGTGCCGCTGGCCGAGATCGACTTCATCCGCGAGGCGGCCACCATGAACCAGGCGCTGGCGGACGAAGGGCTGCAGGGCTATGGCCTGCGCATCGGCAAGATCCTCACCGACCAGGTTGAACGCAAGCTGCTTTCCGACGATCTGATGACCCTGGCCATGCGCCTGTCGTCTGCAGCCTCCGATGCGCGGATGGATGGCGCCATGCTGCCCGCCATGTCCAATTCCGGTTCCGGCAACCAGGGCATTGCCGCCACCATGCCGGTGGTCGCCGCGGCCCGCTTCCTCAAGGCCGATGACGAGCAGCTAGCCCGTGCCCTGGTGATGAGCCACCTGGTGGCCATCTACATCAAAGCCTACCAGAACAAGCTCTCCGCCCTGTGTGCCGCCAGTACCGCCGCCATGGGATCGGGGGCCGCCATCACCTGGCTGCTGGGGGGCCAGTTCGAGCAGATCAGCCACTGCATCAACAACATGATTGGGGATGTTTCCGGCATCATCTGCGACGGCGCCGGCAGCGCCTGCTCCATGAAGGTCTCCACCTCCACCTCGGCGGCGGTGAAATCCTCGCTGATGGCCATCAACAATCTGCGCGTGCCCCAGAGCGAGGGGATCGTCTCGGACGATGTGGACCAGACCATCGCTAACCTGGGCCGCCTCTCCAGGGAGGGGATGCTGGATACCGACATCGAGATCATCAACATCATGCGGGCCAAGCAGCAGGGTAAGCACCAGTGACCCCGGAGTGCCGCCGTCGGCCATAAAAAAACCGGAGCCAGTGGCTCCGGTTTTTCATTGTCCGTTCGCTACTCAGCCGCGACCGAGACGGTTGTCCGGGTAGTTCTTGGCCAACACTTCGCGGGCATGCTGGGCCAGGGTCGGCATCTTCAGGGTGTCATAGGCGTTGACCATGATTTCCAGTGCCTTCTCGGTTTCCACCGTGTCGGGATAGGTCTCGACGATCAGCTTGGCGCGGTTGGCGGCGGCGATCAGGGCGTCACGCTTGACGTAGTACTCGGCTACCCCCAGGTCATAGCGGGCAAGACGGTTCTTCAGGCCGATCATGCGGGCACGGGCATCGGCTGCATAGCTGCTGTTGGGGTAGTTCTGCAGCAGGGTCTTGAAGTCCTGGAAGGCCTGACGGGCGTAGGAGGGGTCCTTGTCATCCCGATTGATGCCGAGGAAATCCTGGAAGAAGTTGTAATCCGCCGCCATGTTGGTCAGGCCGCGCATATAGAAGACGTAATCGATGTTCTTGTGCGCCGGGTTCAGGCGGATAAAACGGTCGATGTTGGCGATCGCCTGGGCGGTATCATCCTGCTTGTAGTAGGCATAGATGAGATCGAGCTGAACCTGGTTGGAGTAGGCACCGAACGGGTAACGAGAGTCCAGCGCTTCCAGCAGTTCGATGGCATTGAGGTAGTTGCCGGTATCCAGTTTGATGCGGGCTTTCTGGTACAGAACTTCCGGCGGTTCGTCGGGAACCTTGGGTTTGGTGCTGGAACAGCCAGTGATCAGAGTAGCGACCAAGGCGAGCGACATCAGCAGGTGAGACTTCTTTCCCATCAACAACATCCGGTCCATTTCCACGAAATTGGCAAAGTATCCGTTATGCTTGGCTAAAAGAAAAGCTAGAATACCCGGATTATTTCGAATTGATACCCCCGCTCAAGAGACCATACATGAGCCAGCATATTGAACTGACAGGCGAATTTCAGGATCACCAATTCGGGCAACGACTCGACCAGGCCCTGGCCGAATTGTTTCCCGACTACTCCCGGACCCGCATCAAGGAGTGGATTTTACAGGACAGAGTGACCCTGGACGGTCAGGTTGCCAATACCCCGCGCGAGAAAGTGGTGGCCGGGCAGCAGGTACATGTGAATGTGGAACTGGCAGACGACACCCGCTGGGATGCCCAGAACATAGAGCTGAACATCGTTTATGAAGATGAACACATCCTGGTGATCGACAAGCCGGCCGGCCTGGTGGTTCACCCGGGCGCCGGTACGCCGGACGGCACCGTGCTCAACGCCCTGCTGCACCGCTACCCCGGCATCGCCGAGGTCCCCCGTGCCGGTATCGTGCACCGTCTGGACAAAGACACCACGGGGTTGATGGTGGTGGCCAAGACCATTCCCGCCCAGACCCACCTGGCGGAAGCCCTGCAGGCACGCCAGATCACTCGTGAGTACGAGGCGATTGCCATCGGTCACATGACCGCCGGCGGCACCGTCGATGCCCCCATCGGTCGTCACCCGACCCAGCGTACCCACATGGCCGTAGTGCCCAACGGGCGCGAGTCCGTCACCCACTACCGGGTGCACGAGAAGTTCCGTGGTCACACCCGTCTGCGGTTGCGGCTGGAGACCGGCCGTACGCACCAGATCCGTGTCCACATGGCCCACATCAAGCATCCGCTGGTGGGGGATCCCGCCTACGGCGGTCGTCTGCGTCTGCTGCGCAACGCCACCCCCGAACTGACCGAGGCCCTGCGAGGTTTCCACCGTCAGGCGCTGCACGCCACCATGCTGAAGCTGGCGCACCCCATCACGGGTGAAGTGATGGAGTGGCACTCCCCCACGCCGCAGGACATGGTGGCGCTGATGGAAGTGCTGCGGGCGGATACCCTGGCCAATCCTGACGATCTGGTCTGGAACTGATCCCGAGGGCGGCCTTGCGACGATTCCTGCCGTAACCTGCCCTCCATGATCTGATGCGGGGCCCCTTGACTGGTTGCAGCCAAGGGGCCCCGTTTTCATATGAACGAAAGGAGCCACAGATGAACTGGATCACACCCGACTGGCCCGCGCCGGGCAATGTCAGGGCTCTCTCGACCACCCGGGACGGCGGCACCAGCGAAGGGGTCTTTGCCGGTCTGAACCTCGGGGCCCATGTGGGCGATGCACCGGCCAGGGTCGAGGTCAACCGCGCCCGACTGCAACAGGTGGCGGGGATCCCCGGCACTCTCAACTGGCTCAACCAGGTACATGGCATCGCCGTCCATCCGGTGAGCGACCATTATGAGCGCGCACCGGATGCCGATGCCGCCTGTACGCATGAGGCGGGGCAGGCCTGCATTGTGATGACCGCCGACTGCCTGCCGGTGCTGTTCTGCGATCGGGCAGGCACCGTAGTGGCGGCGGCCCATGCCGGTTGGCGCGGATTGCTGGGGGGCGTATTGGAGGCAAGCATCGCCACCATGGGCTGCGAGCCTGGCGAGATCCTGGCCTGGTTGGGCCCGGCCATCGGTCCCGCCGCGTTCGAAGTGGGTGGCGAAGTGCGTGAGGCCTTCATGACGGAGCAGGCGGAAGCGGCGACTGCATTCGTGCCATCCCTCAACGAAGGGAAATGGCTGGCGGATATCTACCAGCTGGCCCGACTGCGCCTCGCCCGCGCCGGCGTCACCGCCATCTATGGCGGCGAATACTGCACCTTCAGCGACAGCGAGCGCTTCTACTCCTATCGCCGCGACGGGCAGACGGGTCGCATGGCCTCCCTTGTGTGGCTGGAAAAATAGCCGAAGAGGCGCTCGCGAGTGGCCGCAAGTGCCTCTTCACTCCCTGGTGATGGGCCTCCGGCGGCCATGTCTTGCTGCCGAGCAGGCTCAGGGGGCAGGCTGCCATTGCGAGGTCGTTTTCCCTCGGTCACCGCTATTGAGGAAAAAATAAACAGCCACCCCTTGAAATTGCCCTTCAAGACCACATCTTCCTTGTCAGAAAGCGATGTTGTTGCCGCGCATGCGGCGTCTGTCTTGAAGGGGGAGTGCAATGCGCCTCGATCGCCTGACCAGCAAATTCCAGATTGCCATTTCCGATGCCCAGTCTCTTGCACTGGGTCGTGACCACCAATTCATCGAACCCGTCCATCTGATGAGCGCCTTGCTCAATCAGGACGGCGGATCCATTCGTCCGCTGCTCACCCTGACCGGGCTCGACATCAATACCCTGCGCTCGCGCCTCGGCGAGGAGCTGGATCGCCTGCCCCGCGTCAGTGGGGTGGAAGGGGACGTACAGCTCTCCAACGGCCTCGGCCGCCTGCTCAACGTCTGCGACAAGCTGGCCCAGCAGCGCAAGGATCAGTTCATCTCGTCCGAGCTGTTCGTGCTGGCGGCCCTGGACGAGAAGGGGACGCTGGGCGAGCTGCTGCGTGCCCAGGGGCTGACCAAGGAAAAACTCGAGGCAGCCATCGACAAGGTCCGTGGCGGCAAGAAGGTGGAGGATGCCAACGCCGAGGAGAATCGCCAGGCGCTGGAGAAGTACACCATCGATCTCACCGAGCGGGCCGAACTCGGCAAGCTCGACCCGGTGATCGGCCGGGATGACGAAATTCGCCGCACCATCCAGGTGCTACAACGCCGCACCAAGAACAACCCGGTGCTGATCGGCGCACCCGGCGTCGGCAAGACCGCCATCGTCGAGGGGCTGGCCCAGCGCATCATCAATGGCGAAGTGCCGGAAGGGCTCAAGAACAAGCGGGTGCTCTCCCTGGACATGGGGGCCCTGGTGGCCGGAGCCAAGTATCGCGGCGAGTTCGAGGAGCGGCTCAAAGCGGTTCTGAACGATCTGGCCAAGGAGGAGGGCAGCGTCATCCTCTTCGTGGACGAGCTGCACACCATGGTCGGTGCCGGCAAGGGCGAGGGTGCCATGGATGCGGGCAACATGCTCAAGCCCGCCCTGGCCCGCGGCGAGCTGCACTGCGTCGGGGCCACCACCCTCGATGAGTACAGGCAGTACGTGGAGAAGGATGCCGCGCTGGAGCGCCGTTTCCAGAAGGTGCTGGTGGAGGAGCCCTCGGTGGAGGACACCATCGCCATCCTGCGTGGCCTGAAGGAGCGCTACGAGCTGCACCACCATGTGCAGATCACCGACCCCGCCATCGTCGCGGCGGCCCAGCTCTCCCACCGCTACATCGCGGATCGCCAGCTGCCTGACAAGGCCATCGACCTCATCGACGAGGCGGCGGCCAGCATCCGGCTCCAGATCGACTCCAAGCCGGAATCCCTGGACCGGCTCGAGCGGCGCATCATCCAGCTCAAGCTGGAGCAGCAGGCGCTGATGAAGGAGGACGATGACGCCAGCCGCAAGCGCCTCGATCTGCTCAATCAGGAGCTGACGGAAAAAGAGCGGGAATACAACGAGCTGGAAGAGGTGTGGAAGGCCGAGAAGGCTGCCCTCGCCGGGACTCAGCACATCAAGGCGGCACTGGAGCAGGCCCGTCAGGATCTCGAGGTGGCGCGCCGCGCAGGGGACTTGGGCCGCATGTCCGAGTTGCAGTACGGCCGCATCCCGGAGCTGGAGAAACAGCTGGATCTCGCCACCCAGGCCGAGATGCAGGAGACCAGCCTGCTGCGTAACCGGGTCACCGACGTGGAGATCGCCGACGTCCTGGCCCGCTGGACTGGCATTCCGGTGGCCCGCATGCTGGAAGGGGAACGGGAGAAGCTGCTGCGGATGGAGGATCAGCTGCACAGCCGGGTGATCGGCCAGGAAGAGGCGGTGGACGCCGTCTCCAACGCCATTCGTCGCTCTCGTGCCGGGCTGTCCGACCCGAACCGCCCCATCGGCTCCTTCCTCTTCCTCGGCCCCACCGGGGTGGGCAAGACCGAGCTGTGCAAGGCGCTGGCGGAGTTCCTGTTCGATACCCAGGACGCCATGGTGCGGATCGACATGTCCGAGTTCATGGAGAAACACAGCGTGGCCCGTCTGGTGGGGGCGCCTCCGGGATACGTGGGTTATGAAGAAGGCGGTTATCTGACCGAGGCGGTGCGTCGTCGCCCCTACTCGGTGATCCTGCTGGACGAGGTGGAGAAGGCCCACCCGGACGTGTTCAACATCCTGTTGCAGGTGCTGGACGATGGCCGCCTGACCGACGGTCAGGGGCGTACCGTGGACTTCCGCAACACCGTGGTGATCATGACCTCCAACCTCGGTTCGGATCTCATTCAGGAGCACCACTCCGAGAAGGATTACGACGAGATGAAGGCCATGCTGATGGAGGTGCTGACCCGCAGCTTCCGGCCGGAGTTCATCAACCGGATCGACGAGACCGTGGTGTTCCACCCCCTCGGTGAGGAGCACATCAAGTCCATCGCCCGTATCCAGCTCAAGAGCCTGATGAGCCGTCTGGAGTCCCAGGGCTTCGAGGTGGAGGTGAGCGAGGAGCTGCTGACCAAGCTGGTTCACGCCGGGTTCGATCCCGTCTACGGGGCGCGCCCCCTCAAGCGGGCGATCCAGCAGAAGGTGGAGAACCCGCTGGCCCAGGCCCTGCTCAGCGGTCGGGTCATCCCGGGCAAGACACTGCGGCTGGGGGCCGACAGCAACGGCCTCACCATGACCCAGTAATGGGATTGTCGATGAAAAACGCAGGCCTCGTGCCTGCGTTTTGTTTTCTGAGGGATTGAGATGCTGAAGTTTTCCGTGCTGGTGGATGACGACGTTCATCTGTCTGGCTGTCTGCCCGAGCGAGGGTTGGCGCTGCTGCTGGAGTGTGACGGCCTCAGGGTGCTGTTCGACAGCGGCCGTGGCCGGGCGCTGTGCCACAACGCCGCCGTGATGGGGATCGATCTCGCCTCTCTCACCCATGTGGTGCTCTCTCACGGTCATTACGACCATGTGGGCGGGGTCGGCTCGCTGCCCGCCTATCCAAGACCCATCCCGCTCATCGCCTGTCCGGACGTGTTCTGCGAGCGGGGCTACTTCCTGTCGCTGCCCTTCTGGCGGCGCAACCTCTATCGCCTGTCGGGGGCGCTGGATCGGGAGTCGCTGTCGGCCAGAGGCTTGCTTCCCCACTGCTCGTCCGAGCCGATGTGGCTCTCGGATCGTCTGGTGTTCCTCGGCAGCATTGTGCGACGCGACCGGGCTGCGCCTTCGCTACTCGGCTACATAGTGCGGGGTGGGCGGGTGGAGAAAGACCTTATCAGCGACGACTCGGCGCTGGCCTACAAGAGCGAGCAGGGGTTCATCGTCTTTATCGGCTGCGGTCACGCCGGGGTCGAGAACATCATCGAGTGGGCCAAGGAGGTGTGTGGCGACGAGCGGATCCACGCCGTCATCGGCGGCCTGCACCTGAAGTTTTCCGGCCCGCAGCGGGCGGTGGCGCTCGGAGCCTATCTGCAGGAAGAGGCGGTGGAGCGGTTGTTTGCCTGCCACTGCACCGGCAGCAGAAAGGCGGGGCTGCCGCGCCAGCACCAGATCGGGGCGGGTTTTGAGCACAGTTTTTCGGCGTAAAAAAAACGGCAATCCGAGGATTGCCGAGAGGAATGTATTCGATGCGATCTGACGTGGGTTGAGCGGATCGCAGGGGCAAGCCCCGGGGTCGGCAGGCACAGTCAGCGACCATACCCGCCTTACAGTCAGCCGGGATACGCTCTCCACCCCGGCTGACCAGCTTCTCTCTTGCATCTACTCTCGCGCCGCGAGACCAGATGCAATCAAATCAATCTCTTACAGCATACCTGGGATGCTGGCTTTCATCTCCGCCGGCCAGACGCCGACTTGGACCTGACCGATGTGCTCCTTTTGCAGCAGCAGCATGGCGAGGCGGGATTGGCCGATGCCACCGCCGATGGTTTGCGGCATGCGTGCTGCCAGCAGATCCTGATGCCAGTCGTATTGCAGGCGATCCTCGTCCCCGGTGATGGCGAGCTGGCGGCGCAGGGCCTCTGCGTCCACCCGGATCCCCATGGAGGAGATCTCGAAGCTGTCTTCCAGCACCGGGTTCCACACCAGGATGTCACCGTTCAGACCCGCCAGCCCGAGCTCGCTCTCGCTGCTCCAGTCGTCGTAGTCCGGGGCACGGACGTCGTGGCGTTCGCCGTGGGAGAGGGCGCCACCGATGCCGATGAGGAAGACCGCCCCCAGCTCTTTGGCGATGGCGCGCTCGCGTCCCTTGGCATCGAGGTCCGGGTAGCGGGTCAGCAGCTCTTCACTGTGCAGGAACTGAATATCCGCCGGCAGGAAGGGGGTCAGGTCGTGCTCGGCACAGACCGCGCGCTCGGTGGCCTTGATGGCGGCCCAGATGCCGCGCACCGTCTCCTGCAGATAGGCCAGATCCCGGCGCTCGCCCGGCATCACCTTCTCCCAGTCCCACTGGTCGACGTAGACGGAGTGAATGGGGCTGAGACGATCCTCGTCCGGACGCAGTGCCTTCATGTGGGTGTAGATGCCTTCACCCGGGCCGAAACCGAAGCGGCCTAGGGTCTGGCGCTTCCACTTGGCCAGGGAGTGGACCACCTCATAGCTGTGCTCCGGCAGGGTTTTCACCTTGACCTGCACTGCATGCTCGCAGCCGGAGAGGTTGTCCTGGGTGCCGTCACCGACCCGGCTCAGAATGGGGGCTTGTACCTCCATCAGGCCGAGTTGCAGTGCGAGTTGGCGGGAGAACATCTCTTTGACGAAGCTGATCTGCTGTTGGCTGCGGATGTAGTGCTGTTTCATGCTGAATTACCTGTCGTGAATCCGTTGAATGCGGTGATTCTTCAACAGAATGCCAACTAAATTCAATATTCGATAATTGAAATAGGTTTTGTGTGTTTTTTTCTTCAAAATAAGCCATCAATTAATGATGAATCATTAAAAGGAGGGCAAAAAAGTGTCAGAAAATTATCGGATCGATAATCTCGATCAGGCCATCCTCACCGCCCTGATGGAGAATGCGCGCCTGCCTTACGCCGAGCTGGCCAAACAACTGCTGGTGAGCCCGGGCACCATCCACGTGCGGGTAGAGAAGATGAAGCAGGCGGGCATCATCGAGGGAACGCGGGTGCAGGTGAACCCCAAGAAGCTGGGCTACGACGTCTGCTGCTTCATCGGGATCAACCTCAAGAGCGCCAAGGATTACCCGTCGGCCCTGGCCAAGCTGCAGGCGCTGGACGAGGTGGTGGAGGCCTACTACACCACCGGCCACTACAGCATCTTCATGAAGGTGATGACCCGCTCCATCGACGAGTTGCAGACGGTACTGATCCACAAGATCCAGACCATCGACGAGATCCAGTCCACCGAGACGCTGATTTCGCTGCAAAACCCGATCCTGCGGGATGTGAAGCCTTGAGTCGGGTGGTCTGAGGGGGGCGTAGAGATCCCTCTCCCGTGATAGACCCTGTTCGCGCAGCAGAACTCGACCCTGTGGGCAATGACACCCTGACCGGTGGGTCAGGGTTCGATATAGGGGATGCCATATTTGTCGTAGAGGGCCTTGAGCCGGCCGTCCCGCTTCATGTGCAGCAATTCGGCATCATAGGCGGCCATCAGGGCCGGGGTGTCGGCATCGGCCCGGGAACGGGTCCAGGCATTGAAGTAGGGGCTGGTCTTGAGGGGTTTTGGCAGGTAGTCGAGCTTGCCTTCCAGTCCCTCCTCTCTTATCTGGGTGAAGGCGGTGACCAGGGACATGGGCACCACGTCGATACGACCGGCAATGAGTTTTCGCAGTTGCAGCTGGTTGATGGGGATCTCCTGGAAGTGATAGCTCGGGTCTGTCATGGCTGCCGCGAGCTCGGGGGTATAGGAGAAATCCCGGGTGACACCGATACGCCAGGGTTTGAGATCCGTCAGATGGTCATAGTGGATCAGGCCTGCGGACTCCTTGCGTATGAAGAAGTGCCAGCTATGGAGCATATGGGCCTGTTTGGGGTAGAGCAGATAGGCCTCCCGCTCCGGTTTGTAGGAGTGGGCCAGCAGCAGATCATAGAAGCCGCTTTCGGCATTGCGGGTGAGCCTGGCTCCCGAATCGATGAGCTCAATCCTGATGGGGGTATGGAGCGTGCCGAAGATGGCGGTGACGAGATCCACATCCAGCCCGCGAGGGTGTCCTTGTGCATCCAGCCACTTGAGAGGGGGCTCCTGGATGCCACCAATGACCAACTCCCTAGCTGACAGCCAGCAGGGCAGCAGAAAGCAGAATACGAGCAAGCGTCGCACGTTACATCTCCTGAGCACTCGGGACGGGGTCGCATCCGGCAGGGACTGTGACCGGCACCTATCTAACTAGAGACGACCACGGATGGCAAACCCTGAAATGGGGAGGGGACAAACGAACGGTGCCGGTGGGAGGAGGGCGGCGCTGCCTCGACAGGCCGCCCCGTGGCAGAGTCGGGCGGGATGGACCAGCCACTCGCCGGCTGTGGGCGGGAGGGTAGTCGGCATGAAACGTGTGCGAGGTGGCCTGACTCAGGTTGCCTGACACTGTTTCATCTGGGTGTTGAGGGCCTGCATCACCTGACGACGGCTGATGATGCCCGTCACCTTGCCTCCCTCCATTACCGGATAGACCTTGGGTCTGGCCCCGGCCATCTGGCGGGCGAGATCAACGATGTTGTCATCAGGAGAGACGAACAGCGGGGTCCGGCTCATCAGATCTTCGACCAGAGTACGGGTGTCGCAGTGATAGCTGCCCGTGAGCAGGGCGGGAATGCAATCCTGCTCGGAGAGAAATCCGACGAGGTGCTGATGGTCATCCAGTACCGGCAGGCCCCCCAGGTTTGCCCGATGGAGTCTGTCCAGCGCCTCGGCCAGACCGAGGCCGGGGTGCAGTGAGTGGGTCAATGGCTGCATATGATCGCGAATTTGTAGCATGATGGTGGCTCCATGGGGGTCGATGGGACCACTATGCCCGGTGGCCATGACAGGGGGCCAATGGGTTTTGCCTCGGACATCGATAGGTCATGGCCGATGAATGGGCCCTCCGTGCGATCCTGAATGGATCGGGGAGGGCGACAACCACAAGGAGAGGGTATGCGTGCATTGGTAACGGGCTGTGGCCGTCGCCTGGGATTCTATCTGTGCGAACAGCTGGTGGCCGCTGGCTGGCAGGTGACGGGCAGCTATCGCAGCGAACGGCCCGAGCTGGATCGTCTGCGAGACGTGGGCGTCGAGCTGGTACAGGCGGACTTCACCCGGGAAGAGGAGGTGGGCGCCGTGGTGACGGCGCTGGCGGCCCATGAGGATCTTGCCCTGATCATCCACAATGCCTCCGCCTTCGAGCCCCAGGCGGCGGATCCTGCGGTGCAGCTGGCCCAGTTTGATCAGTTCTACCGGGTACACATGGCGGCTCCCTTCCAGCTCAACCGGGCGCTGGCGCCCGCCCTTGCCCGCCAGCCCAACGGGGGCATCATCCACATCACCGATATCTACATCCATGCCCCGGCGCCCCAGTTTGCCGCCTACGTGGCCACCAAGGCGGGAGCCCATTCCCTGGCCATGAGCTTTGCCCGCGAACTGGCACCCGCCGTGCGGGTCAACACCATAGAGCCTGGCCCCATCCTGTTTCTCGACGAGCACGGGGATGACTGGCGCCAGCAGGTGCTGGCGAAGACGCCGCTGGCGCGGGAAGGGGGTCTGGAGCCCATCTGGCAGGCGGTACAGATGCTGATGAAGAACGACTACATGACCGGGGCCAGCATCCGGGTGGACGGGGGGCGCGCCCTCGCCGTCATCTAGGGCAAGGCGGGCCGCCATGACATGAGGCGCCTTTGGGCGCCTCATGCGTGTGAACGGCTCCAGGGTGCCGGATGGCGGCGTGCCGGGAAGGGGGGCCGGGGTGGCCGTTGCCGGGAAGCAGGGCCTCGTCTTGTTGGCAGAGATGGATGGGGGCCTGGCCGATGCGCTGCTTCGCAAACACCTTGCTGCCCGGCAGGCCGAGGGTCACCTTGCCGGAGTCCACACTGCCGCCCTGATACATCTCCGCCAGCAGATCCCCCAGGTAGGCATCCACCCCGGCCTCGGCGAAGTCATCCCGTTCGCCGCAGGCCAGTATGTCGATGTCCAGTGGCCTGTCCGCCACCTTGCACAGGGGGTTGTTGCGATCCCGACCATGGGCCAGCTCCATGGTGACAAACTCGGCCTTGAGCTGGACGGGAGAGAGGTCGCTCTGGACGACGAACAGGCAGTTGAGGAAGTCGTGGCGCGAATGCATGCCCACGGGCTTGGTCTGGATGACGGAACTCAGGTGAAGGCGACCAAAGCGGGCCAGCAATTCGGCGACGACCTGACTGACGTGCAGGGCGGGGTCGAGATTGGATCCAATGCTACAGAGGTAAAACATGCTTTCCATTCCTTGGGTTGGGCTCGTCTGAAATATATACGCAGCTCACGGTTATGGGATTCACTATGAATTAACATGTCGTTATCTGTTGTGATCCAACGCTGATTGGCAGAAAGGAGGTTTGCATGAGCGTAGAAATGAAATGGGCACTGTTGGCCGCATCAGGGGCCCTTGCCATGATCATTGTCATCTGTGTGGCGTCCGTCGGCCTGGCGTGAATCCGGCCTCGGTGAGCAATCAAACCGGCTTTATGGCCGGTTTTGCTTTTTGGGGCAGTGCGGATATGCTGGCTCCCCCATGACGAATCGAGACCGCAGAAGATGACCAAGGTTCGGCCCCGCTCCCTGCTCCAGGTAGTACTGATGGGCTTCGTGCTGGTGCTGATGCCCCTGGGGGGCATGATCTGGCACGACAGTCAGGCTCTCTCCCACCTGGGCCAGCTCACCAGCGACGAGATGGAACGTGCGGTGCGGGACACTCGCCGGGCGACGCTGCTATCCACCCAGGCCATCGATCTGGAGCGCGCCCTGCGCCGCTATGCGGTCCTGGGTGATGACCGCATCCTGGCCAGTTATCGGCAGCAGCTGGTGCGCTACCGGGAACTGCTCGCGACCCATCAGGACTCCATCCCGGATGCCGAGGTCTACGGAGATCTCGAGGTGGCGCTGGTCTGGCTCGACGGCCTGCAGGATCTGCGCAAGGCCAGGCAGGAGGCGACCAGCCCCCGTTTCACCAATTTCAACGAACTGAACCAGCAACTGGAGGTGGTCACCCGCAGCCAGGTGGATGATCACGTGACCCGCATGCGGGGCGCCATCGTGGAGCTGAAACAGCAGATCTGGTGGGTCAGCGGCTTCGTGGTCGGGCTCAGCCTGCTGTTGGTACTGCTCTTTACCTACCTCATCATCCACCCGGTACGTCAGATTGAGTCGCGGATCCTGAGTCTGGGCGCAGGCGTCGAGCCGGATCAGCGCCCGGTGGATGGCCCGGCCGAACTGGTGCTGCTGGGGGAGCGGATCAGCTGGCTGCACGACAAGCTCAAGGAGCTGGAACAGCAGAAATACCAGTTCCTGCGCCACGTATCCCACGAGCTGAAAACCCCCCTTGCCGTGCTGCGGGAGGGGGCTGATCTGCTCTCGGAGCAGCTGGTGGGGCCCCTCAACGGGGATCAGCAGGAGATCTGCCAGATGCTGGAGGAGAACAGCCGCCGTCTGCAGACCCTGATCGAGCGGCTGCTCGACTTCAATCGCCTCAGCCAGCAGGAGGTGTTCACCCTGTCCGAGGTGCCCCTGGCGCCCTTGTTGTCAGACTTGTCCGAAGAGTACCGGCTCGCGCTGGAATCCAAGCAAATCAGTGTACACTTGCCGCCCGAGCCCATCAGCCTGCGGGCAGAGCCCTACCGCCTGCGACTCATCCTCGACAATCTCTTTTCCAACGCGGTCAGCTATGGCGCCAGGGGCGGACAGATCTGGATCCGCGCCGGGGCGGGAGCGGGCGGCGGCTGGCTGGAGGTGGCCAACGAAGGGCCTGTCATCCCGCCAGACGAGCGGGAGCGCATCTTCGAGCCCTTTGAACAGGGCAGCATAGTGCGCCAGGGATTGCTGAAAGGCTCCGGCATGGGCCTCTCCATTGCCCGGGAGTCTGCCATGAGTCTGGGCGGCGAGCTCAGGCTGATCGAGGATGCCCAGGCGGATGTCTGTTTCCGGCTGGATTTGAACGTGCGCCCGAGCTGACGGGCGTGGCGGCGACCCCGCAGGTGCGGGTGGCGCCTTGACACCGAATATTGAGAGGAGCGGGCAGGTGCCTGTTCCCCACCAGGATCTGAAGTGACATTCAAGATGAAACGATTTGTGATTCCCGTATTGATGATAGGCCTGCTCGCTGGCTGTTCCCTGCTGCCTTCTACCAGCCTCACCGAGCCTTCCCAGGAGGCGATCGCCAGGCGGATGGAGTTTGCCAACAAGGAGATGCAGGTGCGCCTGCAATACTCGGACTGGCTGCTGGCCAGCCATCCCCAGCAGCGGATGCAGGAGCGCCAGCGACTGGCCGGCGCCACCGACCTCGAGAGCCGGGTCAGCCTGGCCATGGTCAACACCCACCCGTCCGAATCGGTGGCCAGCCGCCGGGCCGGGCTGGATCAGCTGAAGGCTCTGTTGCCGGAGCTCGGTCTCGATGCCCAGGCCTTCCTGCGCAGCTGGATCGCCCTCGGGGAGGAGCTGCTGGTGCGAGACAGCCGCCGCGACGATCAGAGTCAGGAGGTGAAGCGTCTGCGCCAGCAGATAGAGCAGCTCTCCGCCATCGACGAGCAGCTCAACCAGCGTAAGCTCAATGGGGGAGGTCAGCCATGACAGCTCCGGACCGCGCCGCAATGATCGCGTTTTTCGCCAAGAGGAGGTGAGAGCATGAGCCGTATTCTGCTGGTGGACGATGATGCCAGCCTGCTCAAGCTGATGAGCATGCGCCTGCGCAGCCAGGGTTACGAGGTGGATACCGCCGACAGCGCCGAAGGAGCGCTGGACAGGCTGCGCCAGCAGCGGGCCGACCTGGTGCTGAGCGATCTGCGCATGGGGGGCATGGACGGGCTGGCGCTGTTCGAGCGGATCCAGTCCCAGTGGCTCGGCATGCCGGTGATCATCATGACCGCCCACGGCACCATTCCCGACGCCATCCAGGCGACCCGCTCCGGGGTGTTCAGCTTCCTCACCAAGCCCATCGACAAGGACGAGCTGCTGGTCACCATAGAACATGCTCTCAGCCTGACCCGTCCGAAGCAGCAGCAGGAGTGGCAGTCCCTCATCCAGACCCGCAACCCGCAGATGGAGCAGTTGCTGATCCAGGCGAGCAGCATCGCCACCATGGACGTGCCCGTGCTGATCCTGGGCCCCTCCGGCGCCGGCAAGGGGGTGATGACCCAGGCGCTGCACCAGGCCAGCCACCGCCGCGACAAGCCGCTGCATACCATCAACTGTGCGGCTCTGCCCTGGCCCGCGCTGGACTTGCAGCTGTTTGGCGAGGATGGCCAGTCCGGCCTGTTTGCCGAGGCCAAAGGCGGCACCCTCTTCCTCGACGAGATAGGGGATCTGTCGGAGTCACTCCAGGCCAAGTTGCTCCAGGTGCTGGCGGAGTATGGTCAGGGTACCCCCGAGGTGCGGGTCATCAGCTCCAGCCATCAGGATCTGGTGACCGCCATGGAAGAGGGGCGTTTTCGCGAGGATCTCTTCTACCGCCTCAACGTGGCCAACATCACTCTGCCGCCGCTGAGCGCCCGCAGCGAGGACATCCCCCTGCTGGCCCGTCAGGCGCTGGACGATTACCGCAACCGTCACCCCGATTGCGCCGCCCTCGGCTTCTCGCCGGAGGCGCTGGCCCTGCTGGCCGCCGCGGCCTGGCCGGGCAACGTGCGCCAGCTCTGCGGGGTGGTGGAGCAGCTCGCGAGCCTCTGCTGCAGCCCGGTGATCGGCGCGGCCATGGTGGAGTCGGCCCTGAGTGGCGGCGGTGGCGGCATTCCCTCGTTCAACGAGGCGCGGGCCGAGTTTGAAAAGGAGTACCTGATCCGGCTGCTGCGCACCACGGAAGGCAATGTGACCCTGGCGGCCAACATGGCGGGGAGAAACCGCACCGACTTCTACAAGCTGCTGAATCGGCACGGCATCGAGGCGGCCAACTTCAAGTCGAAGGGATAAATGACAGAGGGGCGGCCCGTCGATGAC
>NZ_JBFOCK010000009.1:0-1725 GCF_040907765.1 Aeromonas sp. s9 | reverse complement strand
CCGTCATTCCGCACCTGATTTTGCTATTTTCAGTGCTTGACGGCGATCGGCCGTTCTGATCTATTACTCTCTTTTGCAGGTAGATCATCATGGCCGCACCCGCTATCTCGATCCGTAACCTCGATCACCTTGGTTTGGTCGCCGCACTCTGCCAGGAACTGGGCATTGCCCGCATGATCGATGCCTTGCTCCCCAAAACCCCGCCTTTCAAGGTCTCACATGGTGAAGCCTTGGTCGCCATGATAGTGAACGGCCTCGGCTTTCACAGCAGCACCCTGCACATGTTCCCGCAATTCTTCGCTAACAAGCCGGTTGAGCGCCTGATTGGCCCCGGGATCTGTGCTGATGACCTCAATGATGATGTGCTCGGTCGCTGTCTCGATGCCCTCTTTGAGGCCGATGTCAGCGCCTTGTATCAGGTGATGGCGGCGCAAGTTGTCGAGCGGCTGGGGCTCAAAAGCACCGCAGTGCACCTCGATATTACCAGCTTCCACGTCGATGGCGCCTATGACTGTGCCGATGGGGATCTGGTCGGTAAGCTGCAACTGGTGCGTGGTTATAGTCGTGATCACCGGCCAGAGCTGAATCAAGTGATCCTTGAGCTCATCTGTGAAAATCAGGCCGGCCTACCTGTCTATATGCAGGCCCTGAGCGGCAATAGTAATGACACCAAAGCCTTTGCCCAGACCGTTCGTCGCCATTTGAGCAGTCTCAAGGCCGCGCAGGAGTGCCGTTATCTGGTCGGCGATGCCGCACTGTACTGCGCCGATACCTTGCAATTACTGGCGCAACAGCAGCAACTATTTGTGACCCGGGTGCCCGTCACTCTCAATGAGGCAAAGCAGGCCGTGGCAACCATAGGTGCACAACCGCTGACCGCTCTGGGCAATGGCTATCATGGCCGTTGGCAACACGCGAATTATGCCGGGGTCGCGCAACGTTGGTTGCTGGTGCGCAGCGAACAAGCCAGCCACCGCGAGCAGCAGACATTGGCCAAAAACCTGCTCAAAGACAGTACCCGCGAGCTCAAAGCCTTCGCCAAATTGTGTGCCCGACGCTTTGCTTGTGAGGCGGATGCCCAAGCTGAGTTGAGCTGTTTTACCGCCAGCTTGATGCTGCTGCAACTGGATGCCGAAGTGGTAGGTGAACCCGTTTATACAGGACGTGGCAGACCCAAGCGTGGCGAAGAGCCAATTGGCCATCAGTTTCAAATCACTGGGTTGGCGGCAACTAGCCTGGCTTGCGTTGAAGAGGCCCACAACCAGACCGGGGTGTTCATCCTGGCGACCAATGACCACAGCGATACGCTGACCATGGCCGAACTTTTGGCCACCTATAAAGCGCAGCAGAATGTCGAACGGGGCTTTCGTTTTCTCAAGAGCCCGGAGTTTTTAACCTCCTCACTGTACCTGAAAAAGCCGGAGCGGATTGAAGCGTTGCTCATGGTGATGACCTGTAGCCTGATGATTTACGCAGCGTTGGAGCACCGGATCCGGCAGGGATTAGTGGAGCAGAATCGCAGTGTGGCGGATATGAAAAAGAAACCGACCCAGCAGCCGACGGCCCGTTGGATCTTTTTGCGCTTTGGTGGCATCCATGAATATCGACTGGGAGAAGCTCCGCCACAAGTAACGGAGCTAACAGGAGACCAGCAGATCATTTTGGAGGTATTGGGTGAGCGCTATCGGCAAATTTATTCCTAAATCAGGTGCGGAATGTCGGCTC
>NZ_JBFOCK010000008.1:0-36849 GCF_040907765.1 Aeromonas sp. s9 | reverse complement strand
CCCGGGCTTCGAAGGCACAGCCAGCGTCACCGTGAACGAGGGCAGCTACACCGACCTGGCGGGCAACGCGGGCACCGGCGGCAGCGACACAGCCGACACCGACACCCAGGCACCCAATGCCCCGACCGTGGTTATCGTGGATGATGCCAACAATGACCAGAAGCTGACCAAGGCCGAGATTGGCAATGATCAGATCCAGGTACGTGCCGGGATCAATCACGCAGACCTGGTTGCGGGCGGCAAGGTGACGCTGACTATCAACAATGGCGGGGTGAACAGCACTGTCCAGTTGACGCTCAAAGCCGATGGCACCTTGCTGGCAAGCAATGGCAAGAGCTACGGCTATCAGAACGGCACCATCAGCTGGACGGAAACGACCCCGGCCAACGGCAAGTCGTTGACGGTAACGGCGACTCAGACCGACAAGGCGGGCAACGTCTCCCTGCCGGGCAGCGACAACGCGCAGATCCTGAATGAAGCGCCGGAGACGGCGAACAAGCAGGCAAACGGCCAGGAAGATGCAGCCAGCATCGCCATTCCGACCCTCAGTGGCAGCGACATTGATGGCAACGTGGTGAGTTTCACCATCAAGAGCCTGCCCGCCAACGGCATCCTCTATCTGAACGGGGTTGCGGTGACCGTGGATCAGAGCATTGCGGTGGCGGACGCCGGCAAGCTCACCTTCACTCCGAATGCGAACTGGAACGGCAACACCAGCTTCAACTATGCGGCAGTAGACAACGACGGCGCCGTGGATGCGAGTCCCGCAACCGTGACCATCAAGGTGGATGCGGTCAACGATCTGCCGACGCTGTCCATCTCCAACGGGGCTGTCCTCTCAGAAGAGGGGCTTTCCGGTGGTATTAAGGATACTGTGGGCAACAGTGACAGCACTGATAGTGTGGTAGCTAGCGGTAAGATCACTGTGGGGGATGTAGATAGTCAGGACACACTAAACGTTACTCTGAGTGCACCTTCCACCGCTTTGACTTCCGGTGGTGCTGTAATTCAGTGGGCTTGGAATGCAACTACCAAAGTGTTGACCGGTTATACCGGCACTCAGGGCGGAGCGGACTACAAGGCGGTCATTGATGTCAAGTTGACCGCTCCTACCGGTAGCACCAAGGGTGATTGGAGCTATGAGGTGACCCTTAAGGCGCCGCTTGATCATCCGGATAAGGAAAGTGAAGACGCGCTTAGCTTCAAGGTGGGGGTGTCCGTATCGGATGGCAAAACAACCGTTACCGATAGTCTGCCTATCACTGTGGAGGACGATGCCCCCATCGCTGGCGATGCTGCCGCGGTTTCGCTGGTGAAAACCAGTATTCCTGATGTATTGACCGGCAAGTTCAGCATGACTGGTTATAGCGGTGATCGCACCAGCATTGATGGTGGCAAGTTCACCATTACGGCTAAAGGGTTCCTCTCTTCAACGTCTACTGTCTTGACCGGTGCTCTGGTTAATGGCTCGAGTGAAGGCATTGGTGTCAAGAGCTCGACAGCCCCTTACCACAATATTGAGAACGAGGTCGATTTCCGCAAACTGGCCGACGGCTCAGGGGTATCTGAAGAGCTGGTGATCAAACTGGATGCTGGCACTGTGGCTTACGGTGCCAAGATCGAGTTCAGCAAGATGTTCGGTGGTGAGCTGGAGAGCGGCGTGGTCGAGTTCTACCGTGATGGAGTTCTGATCTCAACACTTCCCTTTAGGTCGGATGCGGCGGGGGGAGAGTACAACCAGAACTTCCAAGTGCAGCAGGGTGGTTTTGACACCATGGTGATCAAAGCAACCGATAACGGCAATTCGTTCAACGTCAAGGACAACAGCGACTTTACCGTCAAGTCTATCGAGTTCCTTGGCTCCTCTACTCCGCAGGCAATTGCCTATGGCTCGGGGACAGTGGCACCGCAATGGGGAGCTGATGGTAAAGGGCGTCTGGAGCTGCTTACCGGCACCGTTGAAACGGGTCTGAAAACTGCAGCTGGTCTGGCAATTACCATTACAGCAGAAGGTGCCAACAGCATGGTTGGCAAGGCCAGTGATGGCAGCTTGATCTTCAAGATGCAATTCACGCCTGCAACGGGCAAGTGGGAATTCTTCCAGTATGCAGAGATGCAGCGCCCGGTTGGTGATGGCGACATCGACTTCACCTTCAACGCCTATGATCGGGACGGTGACGGCTCGCAAGGCAGCTTTGCTGTCAACCCGCTGGCGCGCCCTGATGTAACCGGCGTATCGAGTGCCACTGTGGTTGAAGGGGCTACCTTGCAGCATGTTGTGACCTTGAGTGGTGCGACTAATGTAGCGACTGAGTACAGCCTCTCAATCGCGGGCAGTGGTACTCATGCTGCCTCTAACTCTGACTGGGGAACTCTGCAGTTCAGTCACGGTGTTACCTATAACAGCAGCACAGGCAAAATCTCAGTACCAGCCGGTGTGACGAGCTTTACCGTGTCAGTACCGACAGTGAATGACAAGCTGGTAGAACAGACTGAAACCTTGACTCTGACAGTAGGTAGTGCGACCGGAGCCGGAACCATTACTGACAACGATCTCTCTGTGCGACTGGGCAGTGGTCTGGTTGATGAGGATGGTTTGTCTGGCGGAAATGCACACTTGCCTGAGCCTGTGGGGATGCCTGCTAGCGGTCCGCTTTCTGTGACTCAGTCGCTGCAGGTGACGGATGGCAGTGGTGGCAATGTCTCTGGCGTACAACTCAAACTGGTTGGCATCACGGGTCTGAGCGGGGTGACGGGTATTGATGGTCAGCCGGTCAATGTTGTTCAGGATGGCGCCGGGCTCAAAGGATACTTTGGCAACAACCCCGCCAATGTGGCCTTTACCGTGACGGTGGATAACAGTGCCAATCCACCGAGCTACACCTTTACTCTGCTCAAGCCGCTTAGCCACACAGTGGATGGTCAGAGCACAGCGTTGACCAGCCAGGATGAACTGCGCTTTACCGTCAACTATGAGGTAAGCAAATCTGGAGCTGAGACTGCCACTGGCTCGTTTGACTTGGCTGTGCGTGACGATGTGCCGGTTGCAGTGGTCGATGATGCCCGTGTTAGCGTTCTGGTTGATTCGTTTGATGTGAGTGGTATCGAGGCAAACTGGACTGATTGGAGAGGTGGATCCTCTGTGACTAGGGGGGACTCTAATGACAATGATTCTGGGTTGGATCAAATTCGCTGGGGAGGCGGTAACAATCCCTCTGGCTACGGTTTCATGGACAATGATGCCGCGTTGAACGGTGCAATTCCGATCAATGAAGAGATCAAGCTGGGAACATTCACCCACTATAACAATCCGATTTATAACGATGCCATCAGTGCTGCAACAATGGAGGTTACCTTCTCTGTTACAGATGCGCTGGGGCGAGTAACACCTATAAAACTCGTTGTAAATTTCAATCATAACGAGACCCCCAACGATAGATGGGGAAATGGTGATGACATCATCTCTATCGGTAACACGACCGCCACCTTCAACTTTGAAGGTAAGGCTTACACTCTTGAGGTGCTAGGTTTCCGCGATACGAATGGCAACGTGGTTAAGACTATCTATACCAAAGAAAATGCAACGAATAGCTTCGATCTGATCGTCAAGTTGGTTGAAGGGTCTGGTTATCAGCTGCCACAGACCACAGGTAATGTGCTGGCCAACGATCTTGCCGGTGCTGATGGTGGTCTGAGTGTCATTGGCTACGGGGTCGGCAGCAGTTCGACCACCTATACCAATGGTGCGGGTACCCAGGTAGTCGGTTTGTACGGGGTACTGACCATTCTGGCCAACGGTGCCTATACCTATCAGGTCACCAAGAATGGCAGCCAGCTCCCGGCTGATGCACGCGAGGTGTTCAGCTACAGCGTGCGCGATGGTGATGGCGATACCACCAACAGCACCTTGACCATCAGCGTCAATCCGGTGGACAGCAACGGGGTTCCGGTTCATCTGCCGCTGACGGTAGATGGTACTGACCTCAACGACTCTATCGTGGTACGCAATGGCGAGAGAGCAGCTAATCCTGACCGTCTTGATGTTTCCTTCGGCGGTAATCTGCTGGGCGAAGTCACTACCAGTAACGGCGGTACCGACCACATACATGCCGGTACCAGCTACAACAAAGGGAGTGCCGACCAGATCGTCAGCAGCGGTGCAGGCAATGACCATATCGAAACCGGCAGCGGTAATGATGTGATTTATGCAGGCAAAACCGGGGCTGATGGATTCGGTACCGACGATTCGTTGCAACTGACGGTAAATCAGCTCAAGGCTCATCACATCATGACAGGCAGCTTGTCTGGTGCCGATGCCATGCTCGATGGCGACGGTCTGTTGCTGAGTGTTGATGTCAGCAGTAGCAAAGCGGATGTGGTCAATGGTGGCAGCGGCAATGACAAGATCTACGGGCAGTCAGGTTCCGATATCCTGTTTGGCGGTACCGGTGACGACTACATCGATGGCGGCAGTCATAACGATGGGCTGCGCGGCGGTCTGGGGAACGATATCCTGATCGGCGGGCTAGGCAATGATGTAATGCGTGGTGACGGCGGTTCAGATACCTTCGTCTGGAATCAGGGGGATACAGTATCCGGCTCCCTGACCAAGGATTACATCATGGACTTCAACAAGGGGTCAGGCACCATCAACCGTTTGGAAGAAGACAAGCTGGATCTGAGCGATCTGCTGGATCACGATGGTTCTCACAGTACGACTGACCTGAAGAGTCTGCTCTCGGTGTTCCAGGACAATGAAGGGGTGCACCTGCAGGTCAAGGAGAGCAGTGCCGCGCCGGTGACCCAGGAGATAGTGCTGATGAACCACACCTTCGACACCCTGACGGGCGGTTCAGGGACGACTGCCAACCAGGTGATCGATTTCATGTTGCAAAACAACATGTTGGATATCAACAAGTAACAGCCAAGCGGGCTGGGCAAAAGCGGCAGAGCAATCTGCCGCTTTTTTTATGGGGGATTTTTGGGTGGATGGGCGCAGACGAGGGGGAGGGCAATGCAAGAAGAAGATAAAAAAGGGCGCCCTTCAAGAGAAGGGCGCCCGGGGTAGACGGGATGATTGCCAGAGGATCAGGCGTTGACCCCTGCCAGGCGGGAGCCGCGCTGGAAGCAGTTGGCCAGCAGCAGCAAGGTGGTGACACCGACGGTGCCGAGCACCAGCCAGGGCAACCAGGGTTGCCCCTGGGCCATGGCGTAGTCGTGCAGGGCACCGCCCCCCACGTAACCCGTCATGCCCCCGAGCGCCAGCCCCAGTCGGCTGAAGCCCATGTAGCTGCCCCGCGCCCCCGGTTGTGCCAGCTTGGTCATCAGGGTTTCCCGCGCCGGCTCGGCGATGACGATGCCGAGATAGAAGCAGGCGAGCAGCAGGAAGACGGCGGGCAAGGTGGTGGCAAAGGCCACCAGCCCGATCCCCGTGGTCATCAGCAGCACCCCCGCCATCAGGCGGTTCTCCAGCTTGAAGTGGTGCTCGCCGAACCGGGCAAGGGGGTAGAGCAGGGCCAGGGAGATGGCCGTCTCCAGGGTGTACATCCAGCCCACCGCCGTGGTGCTGCCTGCCATCTGTTTGACGAGAATGGGGAAGATCAGCATGACCTGCACCCAGAGCGCGTAGTAGCCGCTTAAGATCAGCACCAGTCGGCAGAAGGCCTTGTCCGCCAGCACCTGGCCGAGGCCGTCCCGGATCGGCGTCGGACGCACCGAAAGCTTGTAGGGGGGCAGGATCAGCAGGTTGCACAGGGCGGCGCAGACGAACAGGCCGGCACCCAGCAGGCAGACATATTCAAAATCGAAGTTGAGCAGCCAGCTGCCGAGCAGGGCTCCCACCACGGCGCCGGCGCTCTCCAGCATCATCAGCAGGGAGATGTAGCGACCCCGCTCCCGTGGCCGGGTGAACTTGATCACCAGGGCGGCGCGGGGGGGATCGAACAGGCAGCCACCCAGCCCCGAGATGATGCAGGAGAGGATCAGTTCCAATCCGCTCTGGGCATAGGCCAGGCTGGCAAACCCCAGCGCCCGCAGCAACATGCCGCAGACGATGAGGGGGCGCGCCCCGAACTTGTCGGCGAGGGAGCCGCCAAAGACCCCCAGCCCTTGCTGGGTAAGCTGACGCAGCCCCAGTGCCAGTCCGACCACACCGGCGGCCCAGCCCAGTTGGTCGACGAAGCGCAGGCTGATCATGGGCATCACCACGAAGAAGCCCAGGATCACCAGCAGGGAATCCAATGCCAAGAACCACCGCCCCAACCGCCTCGCCCGATCCACCATGACCCTGATACCTCTGTTTGCTTCGCTGATATTGTTGTCTTTCTTGCCCGAACGGCGCCGTCACCAAACAGAGCCAAGGAGGATGACAACTCCCTGGCTCGGTGGCGTTCAGCCGATTCATGACGATTGATGCTGCTATTCTGGTGGGGCTCCAGATATAGTGGTAGCCGACAACTGGCTATATTTCATATTGGATTTGGTTATGGCTATGACCCTCGACGATTTGCAACTGCTGCTGGATGTGGCCAACCGTGGCAGCTTCAGCAAGGTGGCCGCCATTCGCGGCTGGTCACAACCCATGGTGAGCCAGCGCATTGCCGTGCTGGAGCAGGAGCTGGGCCAGTCCCTGTTCCGTCGCCATCGTCGGGGGGCCACCCCGACCCCGGCCTGCGAGCAGTTTCTGCCTGCCGCGACTGCGGCCCTGAGCGCACTGGAAGGGGGGCGGCTGGCGATGCAGGGGGCGCCTGCATTGCCGCGGATCCGGCTCTCCTGCCTCCCCTCTCTGACCACGGCGGTGTTCGGCCCCCTGCTGCTGGCCCTGGTGGACGAGACCTTCGAGATCCGCTGCAACACGGATCACTCTGGCATCATCATGCAGGAGTTGCTGACCGGCGAGACCGACGTGGGCTTCATTCTCAAGTGCCCTGCCATCGCGGGCATCCAGCTCGAACTGCTTTACCGTTCCCCCATCATCGCCGTGGCCTGCGCCACCCACCCGCTGGCCGGGCGGCAGGGGCTGACCCTGCAGGACATTGCCAACGAGCGGCTGGCGCCCCAGCAGTGGGGGACGGGCTGCGACGAGCTGATCCTGCAGTTGCGTTTGCTGCGTCAGGTGGCGAGCCCGCTGCACGCCATCCAGCCAGCAAGTGCGGCGCGGGAGCTGGCGCTGGAGCACGGCTTCATCACCCTGATGCCGGCGCTCGCCATCACCCGGGATCTGGAGTTCGGTCGCCTGGTGAAGCTGGACGTGGTGGATCTGCCACCGGATCACTGGGACGTGATGATGGCCTGGCGCAGCGGCAAGCGCCCCAATCCCGCCAAGGAGCGGGTGCTGGAGGCGGCCCGTACCCTGGCCCGGCGCTGGTCGGGCAAGCGGACATAAAAAAGCGCCGGACCAGGCCGGCGCTCTTTGCTTATTCCCCTTGATGCCCGCTCAGACTCAGTAGCTGGCCTTGAGGGTGACGCCGGAGAAGGCGCTGAACCCGCTCAGCTGCACGTGCCAGGTCCCCGCCTTGGGGGCGTTCAGGGTACAGGTTTCGGCATTGCCGCTCTTGTAGGGGCGGCAGTCATAGCTGCTGGCGGTCGGTGCGCTGCCGAACTTCACGTAGAGATCCGCATCTCCGCTGCCGCCGCTGCTGGTCACCACCAGCTGGCTTCTGCCGGCGGGCACCTCGACGGTGAAGTTTAGCTTGCCCCCCTTGGCGGCGGTGAGATTGCTCACCGGTACCCCGTTTTGCAGCACGCTGCCCGGTTGGGGCGTGGTGCCGCCGCAGGTGGCGTTGACCCCGACGGCGGTGAAGGCGGCTGCCACGTCGCTCACGCTGTAACCGAGATCCGTGGCGGCCTTGGTCACCCCGCACGCCCCCTGATCGAAGGTGGTGTTGGGGCCCCAGTAGAGGCGGTTGGCCAGCACGAACACCTCGAACGCCTTGCGGGTTTGCCAGCCGCTGGTGTTGGCCAGCAGGTAGAAGGCGCGGTTGTAGACCCCGGAGCTGTGGTGCACGTCGATGCCGTCATAGTAATCGCTGGCGTGGCCGATGGACTTGCCGTCCCGGGCCGGGTCCTCGAAGTAGCGCAAGGAGCCGTTGCCCTTGAAGATCTGGGCCCCCACCAGCCAGTCGTTGCTGCCCTTCATGTAGTATTCGGCCGCTTCCCCCGCCATGTCGGAGAAGGCCTCGTTGATGCCGCCAGACTGACCGGAGTAGACCAGTCCTGAGTTCTGCTCGGTGAAGCCATGGCTCACCTCGTGGGCTGCCACATCCAGGCTTACCAGTGGATAGAAGGTGGTGGCCCCGTCGCCGAAGGTCATCTGGCTGCCGTCCCAGAAGGCGTTCTCGTAGTTGCGGCTGTAGTGCACCCGCATCTTGAGCTTGAAGCTCAGCGGCGCCGTGTTGTACCAGTTGCGGTACATGTCGAACACCACGTTGCCGAAGTAGTGGGCATCGTTGAGAGGAGAGTAGGCACCGTTGATCTCCTTGACCGTGTTCTCCGGGCAGGTGAACTGGTGGATGGTGCCCCCCGTGGTGCCGTGATTCATGTTGAGGGTGTCCACGTTGGTCCCCGTCATGCGGCAGTTGTCATCCACCTGAAGGGGGCCAAAGTCGGCGCCGTAGAAATACTTGCCGGTCTTGACGTTGCCCCCCGGGCCGGTGGCGTCCTTGTGGTTGATCCCCTCCCAGCGTTTGAGCTCGCTGCCGGTCTGGGCGTCGATCATCACGAAGGGGCGGCTCGGTTCCTTGCTGGCGGCGAGCCAGGAGACCAGATAGACCAGTCTGGCCTGGCCGGTCTCATCCTGCATCACGAACAGCTTGACCTGTTCGTTGCTCCCCTTGGCACCGCTGCGAGCCTGGCGTGCGGCGTCGCTGGCGGAGAGGGCAACGGCCGGGCCCGTCAGGTCGGCATCGATCTTGCGCAGCATGGTGCCGGACACCTGATTGACCTGGCCCCCCAGCGCCTGATCGGCCACCAGAACCTGGCCCCACACCGGAATCCCCTGCCAGGTCTGCTCATAGCGTATCCGCTGCTGGCCATTGGGCAGCGTCACCGCCCGCACCTTGCGAAACTCGCCATCCCCGGCGCCAAGGGCGCCAATCTTGGCGGCGCCGCTCACCGCACCGGTCAGGTCGGAGACCTGGTTCACTTCCACCTGTTCTGCCGCCATGGCGGCGCTTCCCCAGCAGGCCAGCATGACGGCCAAATAGACTTTGTTCATCTCGTCTTTCCTTAGTCGATGAAGATTACACGCCGGGTCCGTTGCCCGGCGCTCTTACACTAGTGGGAAGAGGGAAAATAACGGCCTGTCATTTGTCACAGGGCAGCGAAAACAGGTAGCACGATTCACTTTTACAGCGTCAATCATCCATAAATGCTGGTAATGGCAGCATGTTGAACCGCTGTGAGGGGTGATTGATGACCTGGGGGGCAAGGTGCCCGCATGGGGATCGCCATATGGGGGTTGCCAGCGGGGAAGCCAGTTGAAAAGTCCTTGGCAAACAAGGGATTGATTGACTACATTGGCTCCCATGCCGGCAGATGGCCGGAGCGGAACCGGGGAGGAGTGGCGATGTTTTCATGGCAACTGGATGACGAGCTGGCGCTCCTGTTCCTGCAACCCGACATGGCCAGCGAGCTGTTTCGCCTCTGCCAGCGCAACCGCGACTACCTCTCCCAGTGGCTGCCCTGGGTGCCCCACATCCAGCAGCCCGCCGACAGCGCCACCTTCATTCGCCACGCCATCGAGAAGTTTGCCCGGGGGGAGGGGCTGACCACGGCCATCGAGTATCAGGGGGAGGTGGTCGGCGTCATCGGTTACAACCAGATCGATCAGGATCTCGGCAAGGTGACCATCGGCTACTGGCTGGCGGAGCGCTGGCAGGGACACGGCATCATCACCCGGGCCTGCCAGGCCCTGATCCATCACGCCTTCGAGGAGATGGGGATGGAGAAGGTAGAGATCAGCGCCGCCCTCGAGAACGAGGCGAGCCGAGCCGTGTGCGAGCGGCTGGGAATGACCCAGGAGGGGATGACCCGGCGGGCGGAGCGGCTGGCGGACAGGGTGGTGGATCACGTACACTACGGCCTGCTGCGGGACGAGTGGCTGAGGCTGAGGGATCTCTGATGACCCTTCTGTCCGCTTCCAACCTCCTGAGGGCGAGATGACGACGCTGCCCCACATTGTCACCCCCCGCACCCGGCTGACCGTGCTGACCCCGGAGCGGGCCTGCCTGATGGTGGATTTCTATCTGCGTAATCGCGCCCACCTCTCCCCCTGGGAGCCCAGGCGGGAGGAGAGCTTCTACACCCTCGCCCACTGGCAGACCCGCTTGCGCGACGGTTACGGCTACTATTTCGAGGGCAGTGCCGTGCAACTGGTGGCGCTCGATCCCAGGGGGGTGCGGGTGCTCGCCACCTGCAATTTCACGAACATTGTGATGGGCATGTTCAAGGCGTGCCACCTGGGCTATGCCATCGACAAGGAGCATGAGGGGCAGGGCCTGATGCAGGAGGTGGTGGCCGCCGGCATCGATCACCTGTTCCGGGAGCGGGGCCTGCATCGCATCATGGCCAGCTACATGCCCGCGAACCTGCGAAGCGGCGCGCTCCTCGAACGGCTGGGGTTCGAGCAGGAGGGATACGCTCGGGACTATCTGATGATCAACGGCCGCTGGGAGGACCACGTCCTCACCGCGCTCATCAACCCCGCTGGCTAGCAGAGCCGTTATCGAAAGGGGGGCTGGCAGGTGACCGCCATCGCTTTTTCACTGCAAGATCGCACTATCTGTATGCCTCTCATACCCCTGGGGATAAAAGCGTGTAAAATTGCGCCCTGAATTTTCCCGGCCGGCAGACGCAGGCCGCGACTCCATACATGCAAGGCAGACATTGTGACAGAAGTAGATAGATTCGCGGACATTCGCCCCTATCGCGATGAAGAAGTACCGGCTGCCATCGAGCGGCTGATCCAGGATGACGAGTTTATCGGCGCCATCGCCAAATACCGCTTCGGTTCCCTGATGAGCTGGCTGGGTTGGGCCATTCGCCCGCTGATCCGCCAGTTCCTGCGCCACAAGTGGGCCAAGGTCAGCACCATCCATCAGGTACAGATGGGGGTGACCCGCTACATGACCCGGATGATCGCCACCTCCACCCAGGGAGTGAGCTTCTCCGGGCTCGAACACCTCAAGAAGGAGCAGGGCTACCTGTTCGTCTCCAACCACAGGGACATCGCCATGGATCCGGCGTTCGTCAACTGGGGGCTGCACACCCACGGGTTCGATACCGTGCGCATTGCCATCGGCGACAACCTGCTGCGCAAGCCCTGCGCCACCGAGCTGATGAAGCTCAACAAGAGCTTCATCGTCAAGCGCTCCGCCAAGGGACCGCGGGAGATGATGAAGGCCCTCGGGGAGCTGTCGGCCTACATCGGCCAGTCGGTGCATGAGGGGCACTCCATCTGGATCGCCCAGAAGGAGGGGCGCGCCAAGGACGGGGACGACAAGACGGATCCGGCCATCCTCAAGATGTTCTACGTGGACGGCAAGAAGCAGAAGATCGAGTTCGTCGACTACATGCGCAGCCTCAACATCGTGCCGGTGAGCATCAGCTACGAGCTGGATCCCACCGACAAGGCCAAGGCGCGCGAGCTCTACGAGAAGTCGGTCAACGGCAGCTACGAGAAGGGCGAGTTCGAGGACATCGAGAGTATCGTCGCGGGCATCGTTGGCCAGAAGGGGCGGGTACATGTCTCCTTCGGCGCCCCCATCACTGAGGGCTTCAGCGATCCGGACGAGCTGGCGGCGCTCATCGACAAGGCGATCTGGAGCAGCTATCGCCTCTTCCCGGGCAACTACCTCGCGGCGGATGTGCCCGGCAAGGCCAGCACCATAGAGCAGAGTGCCTTCCTGACTCGCCAGTCCGAGGTGCCACAAGAGCACAAGGCCATCTGGCGCGCCATGTACGCCAAGCCGGTGGAAAACGCCGGAAAGGTTTGAATGGCACCGCTTTTGAGCGGGTGATGGAAAAAAAACGGGAGCAGATGCTCCCGTTTTTGCGTCTGGTCAAAGTCGGGGGAGATTGGGTAGTGAATAATATTGTTTCAACTGGTACGATCATCGGGTGAATGGGCGAGTATCTCTTGGCAGGGGCGGACGAGTATGCAACAGTGACTCGGCGCCATCGGCTAGGAAGCGACAGCGCCCCCGTCTGCACGGATGGCAGACGAGACGATAAAAGGACCTTCAATGGTCCTTTTTCATTGGTGCACAAAGATAGACCACAGATATACCTAAGGATGCGAACCTCATGATCACCGGCAGTCTGGATACCTTGCAACGCACCCCCTTGCCCGCCCCCCTGAACCGTATCGTGGCCGAGGTGGTGCAAAGCGTCGAACGCTGGCTGCACGCCCCCCTCGGCAAGCAGGAGGTCGACGGCCTCACGCTGTTCTGCCTGGTTAGCGAGGATCTGACAGAGCCGGTGGCGGATCGCCGGGGCGAGTTTCATGAGCAGTATCTGGACATCCAGCTGCTGCTGCGCGGCGAGGAGTGGATCGGCGTGGGCCCTCACGCCTACAACCGGGACGGTGCCGATCATCCTCACCCCGATCTCTGGTTCGTCGATGACGAGCAGACCAGTTATCTGGCGTTGCAGCCCGGCGACTTCGCCATCTTCTGGCCGGGAGAACTGCATCGCCCCCTCTGTACCCTGACGACCCCAGGTCCGGTCAAGAAGCTGGTCGTCAAGGTTCACCAGTCGCTGCTGACCGGCGCCTGAGTGGCATTCGGGGCCTGGAGTCACGAGTGATTGGGCCAACAGAGGCCCGTTGCGAATCGCTGATTCGACGCGCGCGCCAGACGAACGGTCTGCGCCCAACGATTTGAAAAATTGGACGCACCCTCCTGCGACCATAAGCCCCCGGCAGGGGAATCCCATCCATCGCTGGATGACACGACACTGTCGGCGTAAAGCCGAAGCACAGGAAGATGTAGAACATGAGCAAGTTGGTATTGATCCTTAACTGCGGTAGCTCTTCCCTGAAATTTGCCGTAATGGACGCTGAAACGGGCGAGGACATGCTGTCCGGCCTGGCCGAATGCTTCAATCTGGATGACGCACGTATCAAATGGAAACTCCACGGGGTCAAGGGCGACGCCATGCTGGGCGCCGGTGCCGCGCACCAGGAAGCCCTCGACCACATCGTGGGCCACATCCTGCCCCAGGATCCCGCCCTGGCCGATCAGCTGGTCGCCATCGGCCATCGCATCGTGCACGGCGGCGAGCAGTTCTCCCGTTCCGTTCGCATCGATGACGGCGTGATTGCCGGCATCGAAGCCGCCATTCCGTTCGCCCCCCTGCACAACCCGGCGCACCTCATCGGCATCCGTGCCGCCCTCAAGGTGTTCCCGGCCCTGGCCGACAAGAACGTGGCCGTGTTCGACACCGCCTTCCACCAGACCCTGCCAGAGGAAGCCTACCTCTACGCGCTGCCCTACAAGCTCTATCGCGAGAATGGCATCCGTCGTTACGGCGCCCACGGCACCTCCCACCGCTTCATCGCCGAAGAGACCGCCAAGGCGCTGGGCAAACCGCTCCATGAGCTCAACATCATCAACTGCCACCTGGGCAACGGTGCCTCCGTCTGCGCCATCAAGAACGGCGAGTCCGTCGACACCTCCATGGGGCTGACCCCGCTGGAAGGGCTGGCGATGGGCACCCGCTCCGGTGACATCGACCCTGCCATCGTCTTCTTCATGCACGACAACCTGGGTTACAGCGTGGACAAGATCAACCAGGTGCTGACCCGCGAATCCGGCCTGCTGGGCATGACCGAGGAGAGCAGCGACTGCCGCTACGTCACCGGCAACTACGCCACCGACGCCGGTGCCAAGCGCGCGCTGGATGTCTTCACCTATCGTGTTGCCAAGTACGTCGGTGCCTATGCTGCCGCCATGGATGGTCGCCTTGACGCCCTGGTGTTCACCGGCGGCATCGGCGAGAACGCCGCCATGGTGCGCGAGATGGTGCTGGCCCGACTGGCCCTGCTCGGCTTCAAGATCGACAAGGAGGCGAACAACGCCGCCGTGCTGGGCGGTGAAGGCCCCATCACCGTCGAAGGCAGCCGTCTGGCCCTGGTGATGCCCACCAACGAAGAGCTGGTGATCGCCCGTGATGCCCTGAGCCTGGTCGGCTAAGGCACCCTCTGGTGACGACAACGCCCGGCCCCTGCCGGGCGTTGTCGTTTGTGGCGGCCGTGACGCCGGCTGTCATTTGACATGGGGGACCAGATGCGTACCCTGACCGCTGTGTGATATTGCGGAGGTAACGATGAAAGAGATGTTTTTCAACTGGTTGTCAGGCCTGGGGGTCGATGTAACCCCCATGATGGCCCTGGTGATTGCCCTGGGGTTCATCGTGCTGACCGCCATGGTGCTGCACCTGGTGCTGCACCGCATCCTGCTGGTGCGCCTGGTGGGGCTGCTTGGCAAGACCAAGCAGATGTGGCTGCCGCCCCAGTTGCAGCAACGCCTCTTCTACCGGCTCGCCTTCGTGTTCCAGGGAGCCGTGCTGCTCGGTCAGGCGGAGATCTGGCTGCCCAAAGCGTCCGAGAGCCTGGCGCTTATCGAGTTGCTGGCCCAGCTCTGGATCCTGCTGTTCCTGCTGCTGGCCCTGTTCGCCCTGCTCGACTGCCTGCTCTCCCTGAGCCGTCATACCCGGCTTGGGCGGGATCTGCCCCTGCGCGGCATCTTCCAGGGGGTGAAACTGGTGGCCAGCATCCTGGTGGGCATCCTGATGATCGCCCTGCTGCTCGGCAAGTCGCCCCTCTTCCTGTTCAGCGGCCTGGGGGCCATGACCGCGGTCCTGATGCTGGTGTTCAAGGACCCCATCCTCGGCCTGGTGGCGGGCATCCAGCTCTCCGCCAACCGCATGCTGAGCGTCGGTGACTGGTTGCAGATGGACAAGTACGGGGCGGACGGCGAGGTGACCGACATCGGCCTCACCACGGTCAAGGTGTCGAACTGGGACAAGACCATCACCACCATCCCCACCTATGCCCTCATCTCCGACTCCTTCAAGAACTGGCAGGGGATGACCGAATCCGGCGGGCGCCGCATCAAGCGCAGCGTCAACATCGACATGACCAGCGTGCGCTTCCTCACCTCGCAGGAGCAGTTGCAGCTCAAGCAGGCCAGGTTGCTGGCGCCCTACCTCAGCCGCAAGGAGCAGGAGCTGAGCAGCTACAACCAGCAGCTCAGCGATGCCATCAGCTGCCCCATCAACGGTCGCCACCTCACCAACCTCGGCACCCTGCGCGCCTATCTGGACGCCTACCTGCGGGCTCATGCGGGCATTCGCAAGGACATGACCCTGATGGTGCGCCAGTTGGCACCGACCACGGACGGCCTGCCGCTGGAGATCTACTGCTTCACGGCGACCACCGCCTGGGCCGAGTATGAAGGGATACAGGCTGATATTTTCGACCACATATTTGCGATAATTGAGCAATTCCATCTGCGTTTGCATCAGTCGCCAACCGGTTATGACATGCACAGTTGGAAAAACGGCTGATCCCGCTTATGACAAGGTGCCGCGGCGCGGCGCGGCACCGTATTTAATCACCGACCCGTCAGCACGTGGCGGTTGAAATTTGCATGGCAGAGGAGAAAAATGGCGGCCTTCTCTTCGCCCCGGGCGCGCCCGTCGCCTCCGCGCTGGCCAGAGTGCTGAACCACCCCCTTTATCACAGGAAAGTTATGAAGCTCCTCCACAACACGGCGGCCGCACTGTGCTGCTCCCTGATCCTGGCCGCCATGCCCGCCCTCGCCATCGAATATGCCCTGCCCGCAGCCAACAGCCGCCTGGTGGGGGAGAACCTGGACTACGTGGTGTCCCCGGAAGAGGCGGGCCAACCCCTGGAAGCGGCAGCGGCCAGATTCCAGCTCGGCTTGACCAACATGCTGGAAGCCAACCCCAAGGCGGACCCCCTGCTGCTGCAGGCGGGCGAGAAGCTGGTCGTGCCGCATCAGTTGATCCTGCCGGATGCCCCCCGTGAAGGCATCGTGCTGAACGTGGCCGAGATGCGCCTCTACTACTACCCCAAAGGCAAGAAGGTGGTGGAAGTGCTGCCGATTGGCATCGGCCAGCTCGGCACCGACACCCCGGAAGACTGGGTGACCAGCGTGCAGCGCAAAAAGGCGGGCCCGACCTGGACCCCGACCGCGAAGATGCACGCCGAGTACGCCGCCCGTGGCGAGACCCTGCCTGCGGTCTGGCCGGCCGGTCCGGACAACCCCATGGGGCTGTTCGCGCTCTACATCGGCAAGATGTACGCCATCCACGGCACCAATGCCCAGTTCGGCATCGGCCTGCGGGTGAGCCATGGCTGCGTGCGTCTGCGCAACGACGACATCGAGTACCTGTTCAAGCAGGTCCCGGTCGGTACCCGCGTCCAGTTCGTGAACCAGCCCATCAAGGCCTCTGTCGAGCCGGATGGCCGCCGCTACCTGGAAGTGCACCAGCCCCTCTCCCGCAACCAGGAGGAGTTCAACTCCAGCCTGCCGGCCCCGCTGCCCATGTCCACCGCCGTGACCCGCTTCATCGCCCACGCGGACAGCGACTCCCAGCTGGTCAAGCAGGCCCTGGAGCAGCGCAGCGGCATGCCCATCGCCATCAACCGCTGAACCCGCCTGTCGGTATTCCGAGCCCCGGCCACTGTCGGGGCTTTTTTATGGCGCGGAGGAGGGGATCATCAGGGTAAACCCTTGGCAGATCGGGATAAAATCCGGCCTTATTGCAATTGAGTGGTTGCTTGGTTAGGTGTTAAACGTTTTTCATGTGTTTTTTATTTGTTAAAAGTGGTTGTAGTCCGGCGATCTGCTGATTACTCTAGGCCGGTTTTTTTAAGGAAGAGTCCGTCGCAAGAACGGGCACAGACGTCACATAACGGAGTTTTGAATGACAGCTAGCACCCCCATGCTCATCACCTTTCTGGTGTACATCCTCGGGATGGTGTTGATCGGCTTTATCGCCTATCGCGCCACCCAGAACTTTGACGACTACATTCTCGGCGGCCGCCGCATGGGGAGCTGGGTGACCGCCCTCTCCGCCGGCGCCTCCGACATGAGTGGCTGGCTCCTGATGGGCCTGCCCGGCGCCGTCTTCATCGGCGGCATCTCCGAGAGCTGGATCGCCATCGGCCTCGTCATCGGCGCCTACTTCAACTGGCGCTGGGTGGCCGGTCGGCTGCGGGTTCACACCGAGAAGAACCGCAATGCCCTGACCCTGCCGGACTACTTCACCTACCGCTTCGAAGACAAGAGCCGGGTGCTGCGCATCCTCTCCGCCCTGGTGATCCTGCTGTTCTTCACCATCTACTGCGCCTCCGGCGTGGTGGCCGGTGCCCGCCTGTTCGAGAGCACCTTCGGCATGAGCTATGACACCGCCCTCTGGGTCGGCGCCGCAGCCACCATCACCTACACCTTCTTCGGCGGCTTCCTCGCGGTGAGCTGGACCGATACCGTGCAGGCCACCCTGATGATCTTCGCCCTCATCCTCACCCCGGTGTTCGTCATCATCGCCGTGGGCGGCATCGACACCGCCATGGTGCAGGTGGCGGCGCAGAACGCCAGCAACCTCGACATGTTCAAGAACCTGGACTTCATCGCCATCATCTCCCTGATGGCCTGGGGCCTGGGCTACTTCGGCCAGCCCCACATCCTGGCGCGCTTCATGGCGGCGGATTCCCACCACTCCATGGCCAGCGCCCGTCGCATCAGCATGACCTGGATGGTGCTCTGCCTGGGCGGCGCCGTGGCCATCGGTTTCTTCGGCCTCTCCTACTTCTCCACCTTCACCGAGCAGGCGGGCGGCGTGACCACCAACCCGGAGCGCGTCTTCATCGAGCTCTCCAAGATCCTGTTCAACCCCTGGATTGCCGGCGTGCTGCTCTCCGCCATCCTGGCGGCGGTGATGAGTACCCTCAGTTGCCAGCTGCTGGTCTGCTCCAGCGCCATCACCGAGGATCTCTACAAGCCCTTCCTGCGCAAGAACGCCTCCCAGAAAGAGCTGGTGTGGGTCGGCCGCGCCATGGTGCTGCTCATATCCCTCATCGCCATCGCCGTGGCGGTGAACCCGGAGAACCGGGTGCTGGGGCTGGTAAGCTACGCCTGGGCCGGCTTCGGTGCCGCCTTCGGTCCCGTGGTGCTGCTCTCCGTGCTCTGGTCCCGCATGACCCGCAACGGCGCCCTGGCGGGCATGCTGACCGGTGCCCTGACCGTCATCATCTGGAAGCAGTTCGGCTGGCTGGGTCTGTACGAAATCATCCCGGGCTTCCTGTTTGCTACCCTGGCTATCGTGCTGTTCAGCCTGTTGGACAAGGCCCCCTCCAAGGCCATGCAGGATCGCTTCGCAGAAGCCGAGCAGGAGTTCCAGAGCCCCATGGCAGACGCCATCGCGGCAAAATAACCCCCGCCTCGACGACAAAAGCCCCGCAATTGCGGGGCTTTTTAATGGGCAAAACATGCCCATGGCAGGGATTAGGCGGGGCGCCTGCCCAGCCGCTGCACATCCTGGCGGGCGGCGGCCCCGGCTTGGCTGATCCAGCGCTGGCGGGCCCCCTCATCCGAGGTGTGGACGGGCCCCAGATGCTGGCGGTGGGTCAGCCGGATGCCGCACAGCCCCAGCACCGGCTTGTCCAGGGTACGCTCCAGAGGGGCACCCTGCCACCAGCGGTAATACCAGGGGGGGCTGTCCATGGTGAGCAGCAGGCGCGCCGTCTTGCCGGCGAGCAATTGCTCCGGGTGCGCCTTCCCCGGCTGGTAGCGAAAGGCGAAACCCGGCAGCAGGGTGCGATCCAGCAGCCCCTTGAGCCGGGCTGGCAGGTGGCCCCACCAGACGGGGGCGACGATCACCAGATGGTGGGCTTGCGTCAGGCTCTGCTGCACCGCCTGCAGATCCGGTTCGAGGGGCTGCACCTCGTCATAGCCATGGTGAAGATCCGGCGCGAAGGCGAGCTCCCCCACGTGATGCAGGGTGACGCGCGCGCCCCCTTGCTCGGCGCTGCGGGCATACTCTCGGGCGAGGGCGTGGCAGAGGCTGTCGGGTTTGGGGTTGCCGTTGAGAACAAGCAGGTTGGGGGTCATGGTATGGCTCCTTGAAGTGAGCCCCCATTACACCCCTTGTCCCATGGGACAGAGTCAAGCCACCTTTTGCCCCCGATCCGCGGCGGCGGGATGATCCCGCCCGTCGGGGGATTGCCGCGCCGGGGCGCCATAGCGGCAGGGGTGCTGCGCCAGCAGCGTGGCGCACTGGCTCAAGCCCTGATGCTGGCGTTGCAGCCGGGCGACCTCCGCCTCGATCTGCGCCAGCTTGTCCGCGATAAGCTGCTCCACCTTCTGCCAGGGGAAGTGATCGAGGCTGGTGACGCCCGCGAGCAGGGGAACCAGCTCCCCGAGCTTGCAGCCAAGCCGCTGGGCCTCGCGGATAAAGCCGACCCACTCCAGATCCTCGGCCCGGTAGACGCGATACTTGCCGCGCCGCCTGGGCTCGGGCAGCAGCCCGAGCTGCTCGTAGAGGCGGACCGCCTTTGGGGTGGTGCCCGCCAGCCGGGCAAATTCGCCGATATACATATTGCTGCTCGCAAAGGTTGTTCGAGTAGGGGCTCACTATAGGCCAGTGGCAGGGGGGAGAGAATCCCCATGGGGGCGCCGCTGGCGCAGTGCATTGCACAACAGCGCTCTGGATGTGGCTTTGCCCCATAGAATGCGAGGGTCTTGCCCTTGACGGGGTTTCGCCCGCCCTTCGGGCCGGGGCGAGCAATGGCCGCGCTGGCCCCTGATGGGACCATAACGGGTGTACATAAATAGGTGATCGCCACTATAGGCAAATATGGGGCATCATCGGAAAACCCATAACTTGAGCTTATGGTGGCTCTGGAACGCCACACACGGCACTTTGGCCTTCGCCTTCCATGGTTTCGGCAAAAGCCCGTTCTTCAAATATCCCTGTTCTCGCGCCATATCGGGGTCAAGCAGTGATCACCCTGATCTGCTCTGGCTCATCTGCCGCCTGCGGCTGCGCCGTCGTCCATGACTGCGTAAACTCAGCTCAGCGGATTGCTGAGAGGAACAAGGTTGAGCCAAAGGGGGTTATGACCATTTTTTAGTCTTTTGGCACCCGACCTAATAGAGCTCAAAAATTTTTATCTAGAAAAACTCACTCAGGACACATATTCAAGCCCTATTCGAGATGCACTAATCCCTACTCGTTGTATATAGTTTAGCGCATATGCGTATCGCAGCTTACATACGACAGTAGCCTCTTTATTAACAAGGTTAATTTCGTTATCATTCAGAACCAGTTGCTTAATATGCAACTTTTTCCTTATGATCATTCCACCATTCTCTGCCACGAAATTCTGCCAATGGACCTTTAAATTATGCGGTTTACTTTCCTCACCAATTGACTTAATCCCCAAGGCAACAATTTTTCCATTATCCTCAATAAAACAATACCCACCACCATTTATGTGGAGGGAGTCTAAGTTATCCGGATTCTCTGCAGTCAAAGGAAACGCAGTAAAAGGTCTCAAACTGTTACTTTTTCCTCCAAAAGCAATTGTGTTTTGCCCTGGTTGGAGGTCACATGCAGGTGTGGCACAAACCCACCATTGGTTGTCTATTTTAAATATGTGCCCACTATCTAGCTGCTCAGGCCCTTCTTTTTCAGGTAATGTAGAAACATAGCTATTATATTGCGAAATTGCTTTTTTTGAATCATTTTGAGTGGATAGATCTACATTATAAAATGACAAGAAACCGTAACCATTCTCAATATCTATTTCAACAATTTTCCTTCCAAATTCAACTACATTATCTTCAATCAGAAATGACAAGCCTTCAGATTGTCTAGAAACATGCTCTCTCAGCCTTAGGTCTTGTAATATCTTATTTTGTTCAGGAGATAGATCTTGCCGCTCGGGTTCGCTAATTTTTTTATAGAACATAGAAAACAAATGATGTTTTAGTAAAAAATTATCCTCAGCCTCGACACCAATACGATTAAGTTCATGTCTGAACTTTGCGGCTAACAACCTAGAAGGAGTTGGCCTCCAATCAATAAGTGCTTTTTCGAGTTCTTTGAGAAGGTCATCAGGTCCTTTGCTAATAAAACATACAAAACCTTTCCCGGTACGGATCCATTTATGATCTTCAGATATCTTCCAAATCATTCCGCTAAAATCATAGCTGGAAAATTCAGGCATTATAGATTTTTCAAATTCGATAATAGACCAATATAAAAAAACACGCATCTCTTTACCAGAGAGCTTTAAGGATGTAGCTAAGTCATGAAGAGATTTTAATTTTTGTTCTCCGCTCATGTAATCTCGAATGGCTTGAGATAAGCCAAGAGATCTAACATGCAAATATTGTTTTTTAGAAAAAATCTCTCTAAATGTTGAACGAGTAAATTTCTCATCGTCTTCCATTTCAGTTATTTTTTCATCTAAAGTGGTAATATCAGCTAATTCTTTTTCACCGAATTTAGATGTGCAACTTGATAAAAGTGAGATGAGGCTATCCTCAGCGACCTCTTGAAGGTTGTGTTCGCCTGTGTGAACAATAATCAAGTTAAAATGCTGGTTAGAAAGAACAGAACTAATTATCTCACGTGCTTTTTTTCCTTGAAGTCCAGTATTTGAACCTTCTAGATTATAATCTAGTACCAGTAAATCTGATTGATGTAGATGATTTGCCAATTCAGAAACTGCTTCATCCTGAATGCCAAGCTTAGCGGAATAACTAGGCGCTAATGCATCATGTATATCAATAACAAATCCAGGATTTCGCTCTCGGAATCCTTTGATAACTTGTAAAGGTGCTAATGCATTTTCTCTCCAAGGCTTAGTGTTAGAGCGAACATCAAGTTGATTATCTTTAATATTTCCTTTCAAATTTGAATTTAGAATTTCTTCCCAAGTAGGATACTCATCATCAACAATCAACACCGACCGGAGAGGTTTTATAAATGCCTCTTTGATTAAATCCTCAAAATTATTCAAATGAAACCCCCTTTAGTTCGATGATGAAATTTGCACCACTCAATATATTGAATTTAGACTCATTGGAATAATAAATTGTGTGTCCACTAGCCATCAAATTAACTCGGCATAGATACAAACCAATGCCTCTGCCTCCCGTCGATTTTCTAGTAAAGAACATCTTAAATAGATTTTCTTGATCAACTTCATCTATTCCAGGCCCGTTGTCAGAAATAACAACTTTACCTTCACATATAGAAAAAACAATTTTAGGATCTTTAGTATCAGAGTTAACCAGCCAATAAACACTATTATTAACTAAGTTTACGAATACCGGGAGTAAACGTGAAGGTAAATCATCTACTACGAGACTAAGAAAATCGCTCGAAGCGTCAATATTGATGTTTCTAGACTGAATCACTACATTAAAGAAATTTTGCAGATAAATCAGTATTTCTTTACCTGTGATAAGCCGTCTAGTTCGTGAGCCTGAAATTTTTAACGGAGATAAAAATTCGAGTTGGTTGCTTAAGGCTTCAAATCCTTCAATCACTAAGCTGGATCCAGGTACATTACCACTACTCTTTATTTGTCGAATTCCTTCTCGGATCATTCTCTCATTGCTGTTTAGCTCATGACCAAGAATTTCTACGGTAATTCCTAACTGAGCAAGCTGATTAAGTCGATTTATCTCATCCCTTAAAGTAATATTTTCTGAAATACCTTGTCTTGCAATCAGTTCAATATTAATGCTTTCACTCATTAACTCAAGTGACTCTAAATAAGGCTGGAAAGTATCTTCATTCTCTGTATCTAGGATTGAATGAATTCTTTCCATCTCTCTAAGCGCAATTTCCAAATTAATTTGACCTGATTTGACCTGTTCAACCAAAGGTAAAGCAAGGGCATGAAATTGCTTGTTGCGCTCATCAAACAATGTATCTACACGCCTAATTTCAGCCTCTTGAATGATACTGATTGCTTTTTTCCAGTTGCGAAGTCGAGCATGTATTCTGCTCGCCAAACTTTGTAATTGTTTCTGAGCAAGAGCTTCTGGTCTTGATGGCTTTATTCGTTCAATTGCCTCAGAACGTACCGTTTCAATAATTCGGATACGTTCTTGTACAGTAGAATACAAACGGCGAAAAACTCTGTAGTCATCTTCTGATGATCCTAATCTGGCTGGCGCTCCTGTTATTCTTAATTCACTTAGTTTAACATTTAGGTCATTGATTAACTCTTGTGCATAGTTTAAATCTTCTTCATTGTCCACTTTAAATTCAAAGTTAATTGAACTTGTATCTTCATATAACATAGATAATATCGGAAGGTTCTTTTTTAACCTGCTTCTAAATGCTTTTGCATTTCTCTTTGCTAACTCTTTTCGCTGCTGTTCAGCTTTCTCTTGTTCATTTTTTTCTTGAATGCTTGGTAATAGCTCATGCCTAAGTTCGGAGGCGGATCCGAAGTACTCGTAAGCCGCACTTCTCAGTATATGTACAACTAATGTTCGCAGCGCTTTTGCGCTTGTATTATCTATGAACCCTTCTCGACCTGCTTTATCACGAAGGTTGGGGTTTTTTTCTCTAGAAATAGAAACTCGTCCAAACATCCTTCGAGCATTCCAAAATTCCCTACCCGCAGAAATACTTCGACGAGTTTCGATTTGGAAGAAATCGTTATCAATTCTTCCATAAGGTAAAACACGCAAGCCGTTACGAAAGACTAAAAATCCACTGTGTTCATTAGCCAGCGCTACAAACTTGCTATGTTTTTCATCTGATAATGTAGAGTTCTTGCGTACTAGCTCAAAAGTAGCTACATGCAGTCCAAATTGGCCAATATAAGTCGTTGGGCCTTTCGGAATCTTAAAATCTTTAGGTGGATAAATAACATATTCGCTTCCAAGTTTACGCCACTCACCAAAAGCTTTTATCTGCCCACGAAATACACCATTTTCATCAATATTTCCACTTAGGACATGCTCCATTTCTTCAGTAATAGAACGATTTATCAGATTTCGTTCATCTTCAATTATTGGATTAGGAGCAGCACTCCAAACTGTTACTCCATAGGTAAATTCTGGATCAAATGCATTTTCTTCGTTAGCCTTTTTATCGACAAAGGGGTCTGTAAAAGCTGAAAGTGTGGCGAAAAATTGTTTTCTTACCTCTTCATTGGCAGGGCTTGGTACGGCGCTATTTAACTGTGCCTTTAAATCATCATTAATTTCTGACACTAATAAAGCAGTGCCTTTTTCACTTTTATTGTTCCAAACAGACCATGGTTCAAAGTGCTTTTCATCAAAATGGGCATTTATTATTGTGTTTGCGATCGCATCAGATGGTTTCTGTGATGTAGGTATATTCTCTAGAGTAACTCTATCAAAAGTGTCCCATGCTAGCTTTAGTCGTTTTGTACGTTCAGGGCTTTGAGCTGTACCCCATATATTATCAGTCAAGCGCTCAAACATGCCTGGGAGTAACTCAAAAAGTAAACTTGGCGATGCAAAGCGGGTTATTGGGATTTCAATGTCTGATAATAGAAGGTATGGATTCTCAAAAATTCTCCAATCAATAAGTGCTGCAACAAAATCTAGTTTTTTTCTTTTACTGACAATGAGTAGTAATGGGCCAAGGTTAGCAGAAGAAAGACGCCCAATTCCTTTTTGCCCTTGTTTTGTTCTCTTTTGTAGGCCATCCCGATCTTCCACATCATCTTTTTTAGTGTGGTACTTAGATTCGGTTCCAACGACCAGCCATCGATCAATGAACTCCTCATAACTCATACCATGGCCATCGTCGAAAAGTGCTGCAATAGGAGTCACATCATCAAATATATGCAGCGAAACATTTCTGGCATATGCATCGTAAGAGTTTTTCCATAGCTCAGATATTGCTGTTGGGCAATCTGCGATTTGCTCTCGCCCTAAATGATCAACGGTTCTTGCTTGAGTACGAAATGAGTGAGTCTCAATCATACGCTTCTACACTCCTGAGTATTTATCCGCATGAGCTATTTACCCTTAGCTTTAGTAAATGTTTTATGTTTTTAATCAATTGTTTACCTAACTCAACTGGCACTGCATTTCCTATTTGCTTTGCTTGTTGAGTAGCATTACCGTAAAAAGAAAAATTATCGGGAAAAGTTTGAAGCCGTGCAGCATGACGCATTGTGATACCATGATCTTCCCATGGATGAACAAATCTTCCTTTTGATGGGTTAATACATCCAGTAGTGATTGTATTTGAAGGTAGATGGATCATTATACGTCCGTATACATCCTTATGGCCATCGTGCTCCTTGTGGCACGGTAACACTCGATTTGAATCGGTGCGGCTGCCATTCAGTGGCGTCGATCGAAATACATTTATCATTGCTGTCGTGTGACCCATATTGAAATTCAGTGGATCATTGACATCTAACTCACGTCCAAACTCCAGATTTGCCAAGAGCTTATCTGTTTCTTCTTTCGACAATTTGCTCTTCTTCGAAAAATACTCTGACCAATAGCGAAAAAAAATAGAATCTGAGGGTTTCTCGAATACGCAAGATGCTGTTTTCCAAGAAGGACCAAATCCAGCGTCTGGTGCGAAATGAGTAGGTTTTGGTGGGAATTCTACTTTGTCATGGTCAAGATCGTTACGGATGCCAAAAATGAAAACCCGCTTGCGATTTTGTGGTACACCATAGTCTCGTGCATTCAACAAGTCGCAGAACTTGATGGTGTAACCATTTTCTTCTGCATTTTCTTTCAATGTTTCAAGATAAGACTCATGCCGTTTCCACAGGAGACCTGCCACATTTTCGATAAGAAAAACTTTTGGCTGAAGAGCATGAACAAATTCGTAATATTTAAGTAATAATTTATTGCGCGGATCATCAACACCAGCGTTATTTATTCTATGGGTGGAAAAACCTTGGCAAGGTGGCCCACCAAGCAGAAGATCAAGTTCTCCTGGCTTTACGCCCACTTCATTCATGAATTGCTGGAGATCAGTTATCTTATTGATATCAGTGTTGTAGACCTTAGTATTTACACTATTAAAGGTATTTATTATGTTCTTTTCATAGGTGTTTGCAGCGGCGGCATCAAACTCGACTGCTGCCAAAATGTTGAATCCGCATTGAAGAGCAGCTAAGGAGAAACCACCTGCGCCAGCAAAGAGGTCAATTGCGGTTAGTTTGTCTGTCATTATGGTTTTTTCGTTTCACTTCAAAAAAATGCCTCAATTATATCGAGCTTGGGATGATTGGACAGAAAAACAATCAATTTCTTCCGTCGAAAGACTCAATCAGCTGCATCTTACAAGATGGTCATCTGGTTGATAGCCGCATTCTTCGGGGGACTGTTATCCTAGCCGTCTTGGGCTAGCGCCTCCGGGCTGTCGATGGATGTGACAAACAGCTCGTCAGCCCAGAAGTAACCCTCACCCGCGCCGCCGATTGGCACATAAAGGCTGGCCAGTATGGCCCTGTAAAAGCGCTCGCTGGCGGTCAGGTCTTTCACCACCAGTTGGAGATGGTCGATCAGCCGACCCCGATGCAGTGTGTGCGTTTCCATACATTCACTCCACTCGACATGGTTGAATCAGTCACTTATCTCTTGCCGGTTGTGCCCTTTGGCGACGCTACCGCACTGGATTTCAGCTTCCAGCTTGCTGCGATTGACCAATGGGGCGTAGTTGGCATGGCTCATGGGAGACTCCGACGAGGCGTGTGTTGCCAATTGGCTATATTAACGGCCCGCGAGCGAAGGGAAAGGAGGAAATGGCGAATTGCCGGGCAAGATCAACAAATGGAGGCCAGCCCGAAAGCCTGGCGTCCGGGCTGGATTGGCGAGAGGGGGCTGGGGATAGGTAAAAGGGGGGCGAGTGGCCACCAACTGGTGACCCACTTGCTGCCTGTACGGGAGTGGTTGCCCGGCCCTTGGCCGGGCGGGGGATCAGTTGCCCGGGATCTCGCTGCAGTTGAGGGTGGGCTGACCGTAGCGCTCCAGCATGGCGTCGCTCCCCTTGGTCCAGAGGGTGAGATTTTGCCCCTCGTACCGGGCGCCGCTGGCGCTGGGGGTCTCATAGGCGAGCACCTGCTGCTGGTCGTTCCCCTCGCTCAAATTGATCATGGCGGCGGGCCGCTTGGCCTCGTTGTAGAAGTAGGTGGAGAGGGTGACGCTCTTGCCGCACTGATAATCGACCGGCGTCGGCACCCTCAGTTGTCCCCCTTTTATCTGCAACTCGGTGATCCGCAACTGGTAGCTCTCTTCCACGCACTGGCGCAGGTCGCCCGCCTTCCAGCAGTCGTTGCGCCCCTTGATCCAGCCGCGCTGGATGGCGCGCTCGCTCTTCTGCTGCTCGGGGGAGAACCCGGCAATCGCCTTGGGATAGAGGGCTGACAGCTCGTTATCCAGCGCAGCCAGTCCGGCATCCTTGCAGATAAGGGTTTCGGCGGCGCCTTTCGCCTTGGCGCACTCGAAAGACGGGGTGGCCGCCGTGGCCAGCAGAGGGGAAAACAGCAGGGTTCCAAGCAAGATCTTGTTCATCGACAGGGCTCCAACAGGGGGCATGATGCCCCGTGATCAGAGCACACTTTACACCCGAAGTAGGCAGGAGCACCCCGTGTTTTTGGGTGCCGGGCGGCCCTGCATGGCAATCAGACGCCGGCCAGCGCCAAGGTCTGGCGGCTGCGCCACAGCCGCTCGTGGAAGAAGAAGACGACGGTGTTGATGGCAGGTTCGATCAGTGCCATCACGCCGCCGGTGAGCAGCTCGCCACTCAGCAGGTAGGCGACACCGAAGGCCACCGAGAAGTGGACCAGGGCGAAGCTGCTGGTCTTGGCCTGCAGGCTGTGTTCAGGCTTGAGCTTGTGCCAGCCAAGGTCGTGGAAGTAGAAGGCGACTGTGTTGACGGCGGGCTCGATGAGGGCGATCAGGCTGGCGGTGAGCAGTTCGCCGGTCAGCAGGTAAGCCACGGTGAAGGCGACACAAAAGTGCAGGATGGCGAAGCTGATGGTCTTTTTCATGGTGGTGTCTCCTCTGGCGATGAAGGCAGTATCACCCAGAATCTCATCAAATGAAAACCATTCTCATCTATCAGCGAAATAGAAAATGCCTATCGACCGGGGGAGGCACCACCAGATTGGGAGTTGCCCGGGACCGCAACGGCGCTAGAGTGTGCCTTTTGCCATGAAAAAGGAGCTTTCATGACCATCAACTCCAACCTGTTTGTTCTCTTCATGCTGCTGATGATGATCGTCGTCGGTGTGGTGGCCTGGCGACTGGCCCGGCGCAAGAGCCGCCACCCGGGGCTTGTCACCTTCCTGTGCGTGCTGCTCTGCCTGGTGCCGCCCTTTGCCCTGCTGGCGCTGCTCATTCTGGCGCTCTGGCGGGACATGCCCGCAGGCCCCGATGCCAGGCAAGCCTAGTCTCTTCCGCTACTGCCGCAGTCATAGAAAAGCCCCTTGCGGGGCTTTTTTACTTGGAATGTCCCGCGCAGCAGGTGGCCGGTTGGAAGGGGCAAGACCGGGTGATGGCCCTACCTGCCGAGGCCAGCGATCCGAGCATGGGCCTCGCGCATTCCCTGTTCCGCCCCGTGAGGGCGCAGATCCATCCCCTCTGCGTAGACGAATTCCACCTCCGCGATGCCCATCAGGCCGAGCACGGATTGGAGGTAGGGGGTGACCGCATCCGTCGCCTGTCCCTGATGCACGCCGCCGCGGCTGCTGAACACCAGGGCGTTGACCCCCTCCACCAGCCCCATGGGGTAGGTGTCGGTGTAACGGAAGGTCACCCTGGCCCGCGCCACCAGATCGAACCAGTTCTTGAGGGGGGTCGGCACGTTGAGGTTGTACATGGGGGCGCCGATCAGCAGCAGGTCGGCGGCCTTGAGTTCGGCAATCAGCCGATCCGACAGCGCCACCGCCTGCCGGATGGCCTCATTGGCCGGTTCAGCCCCGCGCAGGGCGTGAAACAACGGGCTGTCGAGGACGGGCAAGTCGAGGGCGGTCAGGTCGCGCACCACCACCTGGTCCTGATGGCCCTGCTCCCGGCGTGTTTGCAGGAAGCGCTCCATCAACTGGTTGGTGCGGGATACGGGGCCGTTGAGGCTGGATTGCAGCAGCAGGATCTGGCTCATGAGGGAAACTCCATCTGAAACGTGTGAAGAATGAAGGGAGCTTACCAGTCATTTTTTTCCGCAGTGCTGATAGTATTTCGCCATATTGGTTCCAAAAGGTATGCAATAGATGGCAAACACGCTCAACGGCATCGATCTCTTCGCCACCGTGGTGGAGGCGGGCAGCTTCGCCCAGGCGGCGGAGCGGCTTCACCTCACCCGCTCGGCGGTGGGCAAGGGGGTGGCGCGGCTGGAGCTGCGTCTCGGCGTGCAACTGTTTCATCGCACTACCCGCAGCCAGAGCCTGACCGAGGAGGGGGCGCTCTTCTATCGCCACTGCCTGCGGGCGCTGGAGGAGGTGCGTCTTGGGGAAGCGGCGCTGGCCAGCAACAAGCTCACCCTCAACGGCAGATTGAAGGTCTCCATGCCGGTGCTGTTCGGCCAGCAGTGTGTGGCCCCCATTTTGCTGGCGCTGGCGAAGGCGCATCCCGGGCTGGCCCTGGAGCTGTCGTTCAGCGACCGCAAGGTGGATCTGGTGGAGGAGGGGGTGGATCTGGTGATCCGCAACGCAGAGCCGCCGGACAGCCTGGATCTGGCGGCGCGCAGGCTCGGGGAGCACGGCATGACGCTCTGCGCCTCGCCCGCCTATCTGGCCGAGCGAGGGGAACCTGTGACCCTGGCCGAGTTACCGGAGCACGAGTGCATCGCCTATCTGCGCCAGGGGCGGGTGCTGTCGTGGTGGTGGCAGGAGGCCGAGACATGGCGCGAGGTCCAGCCCAGAGGGCGGTTGCAGATGGACGATCTCAACGCCATCACCCAGGCGGCCATCGCGGGCTTTGGTCTCGCCTGGCTGCCGACCTGGCTGGCGCGGCCCCACCTTGAGCGGGGCGAGCTGCGCGAGCTGCTGGCCCGATTGCCGGGTCGGCGCTATCCCATCAACGCCCTCTGGCCCCATGGTCCGCATCTGCCCCTCAAGACCCGGCTTGCCATCGACTGGCTGGCGAGCCGCCTGTCCGAGCAGCTGGCCAGCGTGAACGTGCCGGGTCATCAGCCCCAATGAAAAAGGGCCTGCTGTGACAGGCCCTTTTTCATTTTCTGTGGTTCCGAGGGTCAGGCTTCGGCCTTGTTCAGCCACTCCACCCTGTACTGGGCGCCGGCGCCCTGGGCCAGCTTGGCGCACAGGGGTTTCAAGAAGGCCTCGATCTGCTCGTCCAGCATCCAGGGGGGGCTGACGATGAGCATGCCGGAGCCGTTCATGCCCCAATCGGCAGTCTGGCCGGCCACTTCCAGCTCGGCCACCAGGACGTTGCCGAAGTTCTCGCGCTTGATCGCTTTGAGCATGTCGCGGGACTTGTCCGCCTCTTGCCCGAGGATGGGATACCAGAGGGCGTAGATGCCGGTGGCCCAGCGCTTTTGCGCTTTTTTAAGGGTATCGACCACCGCGAAGTAATCTTCCTTCAGCTCATAGGGGGGATCGATCAGCACCAGGCCGCGGCGCGGGGTGGGGGGCAGCAGGGCCACCAGCCCCTCGAAGCCGTCGCGATGGTGGACGGCGACGCGGGGGTCGTACCCCATGTTGGCGCGAAGATCTTCCACCTCGTTGTTGTGCAGCTCCATCAGCGCCAGCTTGTCCTGATCGCGGATAAGGCGGCGGGAGAGCTCCGGCGAGCCGGGGTAGTAGTGCAGCTGGCCATCGCTGTTCATCTCCTCGATGACACCCAGATAGGGAGCCATGGCAGACCACTGGGCCCGTTCATCCCACAGGCGTTTGATCCCGTCGGCGTATTCCGCCTTCTTCTGGGACCAGTCGCCGCGCAGGTCGTAGAGACCGCCACCGGCATGGGTGTCCAGCACGATGAAGGGTTTCTCCTTCTTCTTGAGGGACTCGATGATCAGGGCCTGGACGGCGTGTTTGAGCACGTCGGCGTGGTTGCCGGCGTGAAAGGCGTGGCGGTAGCTCAGCATATGAGATCTCTGAGGGGGCCCTGCTGGGCACCCAGTAACGATAGATAGTGAAACAGGTTGCGGCTGTCGCCGCGAAACAGGGCGAGGGTGCGCAGGGTCTGCAGCAAGACCCCCTGTTGCAGCCGCTCCAGCTCCAGTTCGTGGGCCAGCATGGTCTGGTACTCCTCGGCCCCCACCCGTGACTTGGCCTGCTGGCGCAGGGTGCGCCAGGGGAGCAGCACCGCCTCGGTCTGTACCAGGGCCGGTTGCAAGTCCGTGAGGTCGACCGGGATCCGGAGCAGGTCGAGGTGGTGCAGCAGGAGTGCCAGGTTGACGTTGCCCCCCATGCTTTGCACGTGGAGCCAGTCCTGGCTGCGCTGGCCATAGGCGCCTGTGCTCCATGTCCAGAACTCGGAAGGGGTGGGCAGGGCGTCGGGGCTGACCCGCTCGCTGGCCATCAAGGCTTCATCACGCAAAGAAGGCCTGCTCCATGGTTTCCAGCTCTTCAGAGAGGCTCATCCACTCCAGCTCGACGTGCTCCAGCTCCTCCTTGAGGGGGCCCTGGGACTTGAGCAGCTCGGAGAGCTTGCCCTTGGCGCTCTCTTCATAGATGGCGGGATCGGCGAGCTGCTCTTCCACCGCGGCCAGCTTGGCCTGCAGTTTCTCCATGCTGGTTTCGAGCTTCTCCAGCTTCTGGCGAAGCGGCCGGGTCGCTTGCCGGAACTGGGCTTCGAGGCGCTTCTGATCCTTGCGCGCCACCGCCGAGTTGGCGGAGACGGTGCCATCTGCCGGCTTGGCATTGGCCTCTTTCTCCTGCTCGCCGAGCCACTTGTGGTAGTCGTCGAGATCCCCATCGAAGGGCTCGACCCGGCCGCCGTGGACCAGATAGAAGTCATCCGTGGTGGTGCGCAGCAGGTGACGGTCGTGAGAGACCACCACCATGGCCCCCTCGAACCCTTGCAGGGCCATGGTCAGGGCGTGGCGCATCTCCAGATCCAGGTGGTTGGTCGGTTCATCCAGCAGCAGCAGGTTGGGCTTTTGCCAGGTGATGAGGGCCAGCACCAGACGCGCTTTCTCACCGCCGGAGAAGGGGGCTACCTTGTCGAGCACCTTGTCGCCATGAAAACCGAAGCTGCCGAGGTAGTTGCGAAGCTCCTGCTCGGTCTTGTCCGGCGCGAGGCGCACCAGGTGATCGAGGGGGCTGTCATCGAGGCGCAGGGTCTCGAGCTGATGCTGGGCGAAGTAGCCGATGCTCACCCCGGCGCTCACCTCCAGCTTGCCGAAGAGGGGCGGGTTGGAGCCCGACAGCATCTTGATGAAGGTGGACTTGCCCGCGCCGTTGCGACCGAGCAGGCCGATGCGCGAGCCCGGCACCAGGTTGAGCTTGATCTTCTCGAGGATCACCTTGTCGCCGTAACCGGCGCTGAGGTTCTCCATGGCGATGAGCGGGGTCGGCAGAGCGGAGGGCTCGCGAAACTCGAAGCTGAACTCGGAGTCGGCGTGGGCGGGCAGGATCTTCTCCATCCGCTCCATGGCTTTGAGCCGACTTTGGGCCTGACGGGCCTTGGAGGCCTTGTAGCGGAAGCGGTCCACATAGGATTGCATGTGGGCCATCTCCCGCTGCTGCTTCTCGTACATGGACTGCTGCTGGGCCAGGTGCTCGGCCCGTTGCAGTTCGAAGTCGGAGTAGCCGCCGCTGTATTCGTTGAGCTTGCCGTTCTCGATATGAATGATGCGATTCACCACGGAGTCGAGGAAGTCGCGGTCGTGAGAAATGAGCACCAGCGTGCCCTGATAGCCCTTGAGCCACTTCTCCAGCCAGATGACGGCGTCCAGATCCAGGTGGTTGGTCGGTTCATCCAGCAGCAGCAGATCGGAGCGGCAGAGCAGCGCCTGGGCCAGGTTCAGGCGCATGCGCCAGCCACCGGAGAAGCTTCTGACCGGCGAGTCGAGCTGATCGCCGCCAAAACCCAGACCGTGCAGCAGCTCGGCGGCGCGGGCGCGAATGCTGTAGGCACCTATGGTATCGAGCTTGCCGTGCAGCTCGGCCACCAGCAGCCCGTTGTCATCCGCCTCGGCCCGGGCGAGCTCGGCCTCCAGGGCGCGGAACTCCTTGTCGCCGTCGATCACGTACTCCAGGGCGGAGCAGTCCAGCGCCGGGGTCTCCTGGGCCACGCCGGCAATCTGCCAGCCGGCGGGCAGGCTGAAGCTGCCGTTGTCGATGGCCAGCTCGCCCCGCACCAGCGCAAAGAAGGTGGACTTGCCACAGCCGTTCTTGCCCACCAGGCCCACCTTGTGGCCGGGGTGTATGGTGGCGGACGCGTTGTCCAGCAGCGTGCGGCCGCCGCGGATCAGTTCGATTTGACTGGCAACTATCATGGATGGGTCTGCTTGGCTCGATTGAAGGAGAGAAACTGGCGCGGATCTTACGTGAAATGACACAAATTTGCACTTGAGGGCGGGGGGGATGGCTGCCGCCGGAAAAACGTGTCATAACAGAGACATCTGGGGGCAGGAGGCTGACCATGTTGATTAAAGAGATCATGACGACCCGGGTCGCGACCGTTTCCATGGATGACAGGCTGAGCGTCATCAAGGAGATCTTCGAGCAGGCCCATTTCCGCCACCTTCTGGTGGTGGAAGAAGAGGAGCTGGTGGGGGTCATCTCGGACCGGGATCTGCTGCGTGCCATCAGCCCCTATCTGGACACGGATGCCGAGATGAACCGGGACACCGAGACCCTCAACCGGCGCGCCCACCAGATAATGAGCCGTGAACCCATCACCGTCTCCCCCGAACGCTCCCTGAAAGAGGCCGCCGGCCTCATGCTGGAGCACCAGATCTCCTGTCTGCCTGTGCTGGAAAACGGCGCCCTGGTGGGCATAGTGAGCTGGAAGGATCTGCTGAGGGTCATGCGCGGCTGGCAGCCGGTCTGACGGGGCGGGGAAGGTGTGCGGGGAGCCCGTGTCGCCCGGCAGGGCTTCCCTGCTTCTCGCCTTGTTGAAGGATTAAACTGCATTTATCCCGTTTTATAGATCACTTGTATTGCTATATTGATTTTCTTGGTCATAAGTTCCGCAAAAATTATTTCGCGTGACACTATGTGTCGCGGCGTCAGCTCGAATTGACGCTTTTATAATTAATCGTTCGCCGCTTCAGTTCCCATCAAGGTTTCCGGATCTACCTTAGGCCATCGGCACATCAACCGATCATCACGACCGAACTCTGGTCTGACAGAGAGTGCTTACACCTGAGGAAAGAACAATGAAAAAGACAGCATTGACGATGGCCATCTCCAGCCTGCTGCTGGCCGGTGGTGCACAGGCCGCCAACGTTTACGATCAGAATGGTACCAAACTGGACATCGGCGGCCGCGTCAACGGCATGTACTACGGCACCGATGACAACGCCACCGAAGGCGATGCCAGCTACCTGCGTCTGCACATCGCAGGTGAAACCAAGGTTGACGAGGATCTGACCGCGTTCGGCTTCGCCGAGTACAACCTGCCGGTTTCCGGTTCTGACAACGACGAGCTGCGTTACGCCTATGCGGGCATCAAGCACGATCGCTTCGGTGCCTTCAGCTACGGTCGCCAGGACGGTCTGTTCACCAAGGCGGTGAACAACTACACCGACGTGCTGCCGGAGTGGGGTGGTGATGGTCTGGGCAAGGACACCGAGGTGTTCGGCACCGGTCGTACCAACGGCCTGGCCCAGTACATGTACAACTGGCAGGGGCTGACCCTGGGTGCCCAGTTCACCGGCAACAACGACCCGCAGAACGCGAGCCGCAGCGAGCGCGTCGGCCCGAACAGCACCTGGAGCCCGAAAGGTTCTTCCGAGGGGTATGCCCTCTCTGCCAACTATGACTTCAACATGGGCCTGAGCCTGGGTGCCGCCTACAACCAGGCTGGCAAGACCGACGAGCAGGCCGAGAACGTGAGCTTCGGCGGCGACAACGACGCCAAGCTGTTCGGGGTGGGCGCCAAGTATGCCGTCGGCAACCTCTACATGGCCGCCACCTACTCCCACGGTGAAGATCACCTCTTCGTGGACACCGGCTCCATGCGCGGTTATGCCGAGAAGATGGATGGCTACGAAGCGGTCGTGCAGTACAACATCACGCCGAAGTTCAAGCCCTCCCTGGCCTACCTGCGTACCGACGTGAAGGACAGCGCTCACGGCATCGATGACACCGCGACCGAATACGTCTCCGTGGGTGCCTGGTACAACTTCACCGACAACTTCAATGCCTACGTGGACTACAAGATCAACCTGCTGGACGAAGTGGGTTCCACCGGCAAGAACAGCCTGAACAAGTCCACCGACGACATCGTCGCCGTGGCCCTGCAGTACAACTTCTAAGTCGTCCCGGACGCACTGCACATCCCAGGACCGGCCCATGTGGCCGGTCTTTTTGTTGCTGGCGGACCGCGCTGGATGACAAGAGCGGCACGCCGGGGTTCAGCAATGGCCCTGTGTGGTCGATACCCTTGTTGTCGGGGCCGGTGCGTGGCTGTGCTTGCCATGAGGCAGTGATGGGGCGATGATCACGCCCCGTGGTCAAGATCCTATCTTTCCTCGACGCTTTTCATTATTTCTATATAGGCTTGCGTTGTCCCGACAGGGAAAGCGGGGCTGGTTGGCATGTCGCAGCTCCGGTGCGGGGCAATTTCGGGAAATGGACGTAAGGGCGTTATATGGCGAGCATATTGGATTCAGTGGATCAACGTACCCAGCTTGTAGGGGAGAATCGCCTGGAACTGCTGATGTTCCGTTTGGGTGCCCAGCAACTGTTTGCGATCAACGTCTTCAAGGTGCGGGAAGTGGTCAAGCTGCCTCATCTGAACAAGATGCCGGGGTCCCACCACAACATCAGCGGCGTCGCCAACATTCGCGGCGTCTCCATCCCCGTTATCAACCTGCGCGGTGCCATCGGGATGCGTCCCATGGCCATCGATCAGGAGTCCAACCTCATCATCACCGAGTACAACCGCACCATTCAGGGATTCCTGGTGGGGCAGGTGGCCCACATCGTCAATATGACCTGGAAGGACATACTGCCGCCGCCCCGTTCGGCGGGTCGTGCCAACTACCTCACCGCCATCACCCGCATCCCGGAAGGGGGCGTTGACCAGATCGTCGAGATCATCGACGTGGAGAAGGTGCTGGCGGAGATCATCACCTACGACGTGCGCATCTCGTCCGAGGTGCTGGACGAAGAGATCCTGCCCCAGATGCAGGGACGCCGGGTGCTCATCGTCGATGACTCCAGCACGGCCCGCAACCAGGTGCGCGAGACCCTCGCCCAGCTCGGGCTCGAGGTCATCGAGTGCCAAGACGGCTTGCAGGCCCTCAAGTTGCTCAAGGGGTGGTGCGATGCGGGCAAGAAGGTGACCGACGAGATCATGCTGATGATCACGGACGCCGAGATGCCGGAGATGGATGGTTATCGCCTGACTCACGAGGTGCGCAGCGACCCGCGCATGTCCGATCTCTTCATCACCCTCAATACCTCCCTGAGCGGCAACTTCAACGAGGCCATGGTCAAGAAGGTGGGGTGTGATCGCTTTATCTCCAAATTCCAGCCCGACTTGCTGGTGGACGTGGCCCAGCAGCGGATGCGGCAGATCCTGGGCCGTTGAACCCGGCACGCCGAACCATGAAAAAGGCTATGTCCCAATTACGTGTTGCATGGGGCGCCCCAGCGCCTCATGCAAGCAACGTGGCACATTCACTTCCCGCCCGTAGCGCTCCAAC
>NZ_JBFOCK010000007.1:0-3117 GCF_040907765.1 Aeromonas sp. s9 | reverse complement strand
CAAGCAATACATTCAAAACCAGCGGGGCTGACGCCCCGGCGAAATTCCCCTCCCACCTACGTCGGAGGGAGTCCCCTTTCGCATTTAAGATGGAGATCGGGGAACAGGGTGTCGTTGAGTGCCAGGGTATGCAGGCGACTGGCCAGTGAAGCAGGGTGTGACATGATGGCTCCTTGACTGGATAGATCCAAATGGTCCTTTTTGAATCAATCATAGTCTTTGGGATCTCTGTGACACCCTGGTGACGCGCCTAGGGACGAGTAAGGGTCGTCATCGAAGGCCATGGGGAATCAGGAAAGCAAGCAGGTGGCGGTTTGGCGCGCCATCGGGCAGGGGGGCCGTGGACAGGCCCGGAAGAGCAGATATGAAAAAGCCCAGCCAAAAGGCTGGGCTTTAGAATGTGGCTCCCTCGACAGGACTTGAACCTGTGACATACGGATTAACAGTCCGCCGTTCTACCGACTGAACTACGAGGGAATTGGCTCCTCCTACTGGACTTGAACCAGTGACATACGGATTAACAGTCCGCCGTTCTACCGACTGAACTAAGGAGGAATAGCCTGTCTCGTCGAGACGGGGCGGATATTAATGGCCCATCTCCTGGGTGTCAACCCGCCTGTCGGCGTAAAAAATGGCTTTTTGGCCCGTTTGCCCAAAACTTGGGCAACGCGGACTATTTTCAGCACAATCAGGAGCTTGAGATCGCGCCTTCGGTCGGGTTGTGCCTGCTTGGTATCCTGATTCCCGCATACTGCCAGGAGGAGGCGTGGTGTCGTTCATCCGCAGAGTACCGTGCCCGGGGAAACCTGCCGTGGCGGGAAACGGCGTTGATATTCGGGGTGTCACCGACAATATTGCGCGCTCATGGCCATTTCTTGATCCCGCCCATCGAATTATCTGGCCGGGTCGGGTATGGTTGCCTTCGATACCATCGCCGCGTCGACAGCTCTGCCGGCCCTTGATGATGATCGGGTGCCGGTTCACCCCGGCCTTTGTCTCCCTCTTCTGGTATTACCCTAGACATGCACAATCAAGCTTCCTTACAAGGCGTGAAGCTGGCCATCGCATTGCGCCAATCCTGCATTGACGAACCCTACAGCGTGGCGCGCTTTGGCCGCGACCTCATCGCCGGCATCACGGTCGGCATCATCGCCATTCCCCTTGCCATGGCGCTGGCCATCGCCAGTGGGGTGCCGCCCCAGCACGGGCTTTATACCGCCATCATCGCCGGCATCGTCATCGCCGTGACCGGGGGATCCCGCTTCTCCATCTCGGGCCCCACTGCCGCCTTCGTGGTGATCCTCTACCCGGTGGCCCAGCAATTTGGCGTGGGCGGCCTCTTGATGGCCACCCTGATCTCGGGCTGTTTCCTGGTGGCCATGGGCATGGCGCGTCTCGGGCGCCTCATCGAGTACATTCCCCCCTCGGTGACCCTGGGGTTCACCGGTGGTATCGCCATCGTCATCGCCACCCTGCAGATCAAGGATTTCTTCGGCCTGCAGGTCCTGGAGATGCCGGAAACCTATCTGGGCAAGGTACAGGCGCTGGCCCATGCCTTGCCAAGCTGGCAATGGGGAGACACCCTGGTGGGTGTGGCAACCCTGGCGGTGTTGCTGCTCTGGCCGAGATTGCGCCTGCCGGTACCCGGCCATCTGCCCGCCGTGCTGGTGGGGGTGGGGCTCGGGTTGGGTCTGCACCAGTTCGGGGTGGACGTCGCCACAATCGGCAGCAAGTTCAGCTATACCTTGGCCGACGGCAGTCAGGGCATGGGCATTCCCCCCATCGCCCCGACCCTGGTGATGCCCTGGGCGCTGCCGGGGCCGGACGGGGCGCCGGTGGAGTGGAACCTCGCCGCCATCGAGCGGCTGCTGCCCGCCGCCTTCTCCATGGCCATGCTGGGGGCCATCGAATCCCTGCTCTGCGCCGTGGTGCTCGATGGTATGACGGGTCGCAAGCACAGCTCCAACGGCGAGCTGGTGGGGCAGGGCCTTGGCAACATCCTGGCTCCTTTCTTCGGTGGCATCACGGCGACGGCCGCCATCGCGCGCTCCGCCGCCAACGTGCGGGCCGGTGCCACCTCGCCCATTTCCGGTATTGTCCATGCGCTGGTGGTGCTGGCTGCCATCCTGGTGCTGGCTCCCTGGCTCTCCTGGTTGCCGCTCTCTGCCATGGCCGCCCTGTTGCTGCTGGTGGCCTGGAACATGAGCGAGGCCCACAAGGTGGTGGATCTGGTGCGCCGGGCGCCCAAATCCGATGTACTGGTGCTGCTGGTCTGCCTGTCGCTGACCGTCATCTTCGACATGGTCATCGCCATCACCTTCGGGGTGATCCTGGCCTCTTTGCTGTTCATGCGCGAGATAGCCAAGATGACCAGGCTGCACAACCTGGCGGATCACAAACGCTATGCCAGCGAGGTGTCCCCCTCGACCCTTGTCTACAAGATCAACGGACCATTGTTCTTTGCCGCCGCCGAGCGGGTTTTTGACGAATTGCTTGCCCAGGTGAAGGACCACAAGGAGTTGATCCTGCAAATGGAGGCGGTCTCCATCCTGGATGCTGGCGGTCTCACCGCCTTCCAGCAGTTCGCAAAACGCATGGCCAAGGCGGGGGTCCGTCTCAAGGTGGCTGAATTGCAATTCCAGCCCCTCAAGACCCTGGCGCGGGCCAAGGTGCGTCCGGTGGCGGGAGAGCTGGAGTTCTACGGCTCGCTGGAAGAGGCAATTCGAGGAGAACATTTGCACGAAGCGGTTGAAAATTGATGGAAAGGGATAGGAAACGGCATATTTTTAGTCACTTGGTTCGCTTATTGAGCAAACAGTGGCAAAAGATAAAAAATTGCATTGACCGCCTCGCGCCTATCCCTTACATTACGCCCCGTTCCAGCGCAACGGCGCAGCGAATTCGTGCTGGCTGAACACGTTAAAGCGCAGACCAAAATTGGGTGCGGTGTCCGAGTGGCTGCCCACCGACGAAGTCGGCAAGATGCACGCGCAGCGTGCTCCGAAAGCCACTTCAAGCAGTGAAAATTTGGTGAGGTGTCCGAGTGGCTGAAGGAGCACGCCTGGAAAGTGTGTATACGGCAACGTATCGAGGGTTCGAATCCCTCCCTCACCGCCA